>JAYTRP010000675.1:0-2914 GCA_043746145.1 Hyphomicrobiales bacterium
CTTCGCGACGCCAGCGATATCGATCACTTCGAGCGTGGGATTGGTCGGACTTTCCAGCAGCGCGGTGACTGTGTTGGGCCGCATCGCCGCACGCCAGGCGTCGAGATCGGTTCCGTCGACCAGCGTCGACGCGACGCCGAATCGGGGCAGCAACTCCTCGATCACATAGAGACACGAGCCAAATAGCGCGCGCGCCGCGACCACGTGGTCGCCCGCCTTCACTTGCCCCATCATAGAAGCCGTCACCGCCGCCATGCCGGTCGCCGTCGCCCGCGCAGCCTCGGCGCCCTCGATTAGCGCCATGCGGCGCTCGAACATCGCGACGGTCGGATTTCCGAACCGGGTATATTGGTATCCCGACTCCTCGCCCTTGAAGCGCGCCTCGGCGCTTTCCATCGTGTCGTAGAGATAGCCCTGTGTCAGGAACAGCGCCTCCGACGTTTCCTCAAACTGAGAGCGCAACGAGCCGCCATGGACGAGCTGCGTGGCGGGGCGAAGGGTGCGGGGGTCGCGCGTCTTTCTGGGGTTCACCATCATATGCTCCTGCGCGCGGCGACAACCACGCGAACGGGCCAGAAGCACAGGATTTTCTTGAAATCCCGATCTTTTAGCCCTTTGTTTAACGTGGCGGCAAGCCGACCGGCCCAAATAACCACGGACCTTAGCTGATAAGCGCATTGCCGGCCGCCGTCAACGCAAGATATGCGCAGCGGGAGACATGCGCGGGCAGGGAGACACGCGCACGTGAAACCGCCTATATACCTCAATGCCCGCGCATCCCCCTGTGAACTCTGACATCGCCGCCGCTCCTTACGGCCTCCTGTCGCGCCAACGCGTCCGCGCCCTGATCCAGGCCGACGCGATCTCGGCTGAAACAGCAATCGAACCCTCGCAGCTTCAGCCCGCGAGCCTGGACCTCCGGCTGGGCGCGGAGGCGTACCGGTTGCGCGCGAGTTTTTTGCCCGGCCGTGGGTCCAGCGTGCGACAAAAGCTTGCAAGTCTTTCGTCCGAACGGATCTCGCTCGAAGGCGACGGCGCGGTGCTTGAAAAAGGCATAGTCTACATTGCCCCGCTGATCGAACGAGTGGCGCTCCCGCTGGGAATGTCCGGGGCCGCCAACCCGAAGAGTTCGACCGGGCGGCTCGACATTTTCACTCGGTTGATTGTCGATCAGTCCGAGGCCTTCGACGACGCTCCGCTTGGCTATTGCGGCGAGCTTTGGGTCGAGATTTCGCCCCGCAGTTTTAGCGCGCGCGTCCGCCGCGGGACGAAGTTGAACCAGTTGCGCTTTCGCGCCCGAGCGGTCGACGAAGACGGAGTGTTTCACTTTGGGCTGAGCGATGAGGCGCTGCGCCGCCGCCACGCCGCCGCGCCGCTGATCGACGGACCGCTGAAACTGCGGGACGGCCTGATCGTCCATGTCGGCCTCGCCGGCGCGGCGGGCGAGATCGTCGGCTATCGCGCGATCAAGAACGGCAGCGTGATCGACGTCGACCGCGTCGCCGCCTACGCCGCCGAAGATTTCTGGGAGCCGATCCGCGCGCGCGCCGATGGCCGGCTGATCCTGGACCCGGACGAGTTCTATATTCTCGCCTCGCGCGAGAAGATGCAGGTCCCCGCCGATCTCGCCGCGGAAATGGCGTCGATCGATCCCGCGATCGGCGAATTTCGCGTGCACTACGCCGGCTTCTTCGACCCCGGCTTTGGCTTCACCCCTTCCGGCCAACCCGGAGCCCGCGCCGTGCTGGAAGTGCGCAGCCGCGACGTGCCCTTCCTGCTCGAAGACGGCCAGCCCGTAGGTCGGCTAATCTACGAAGACCTCGCCGGACCACCCGACGAACTCTACGGCGCGCTCGAGGGCTCGAACTATCAGGGTCAGGGCCTGAAACTATCCAAGCACTTTCGCCCCTGGCGCGACGCCTGAGCGCTTGTCGGCGCTGCCGCGCAAATCACTTTCCGCTCGTTGAGAAGATTGTTGCACAGCAAGCTTTCGAGGAAGAGTTCAAGTATAGCAATCGCGTCAGTTGGCTGAAATTGCAGCTCTGGTTTACCTTATAAGCTCGGTGGTGATATTGATGGCTTATCACGTTATAAAGTAGCGTCGAGTCAGCCAATCGGCACTATCATGCTTAATAGCCAATATGTCGGCTCTCGTTCCGCGCAGAGTCGGGGAATGAATCTACTCAATATAGAATACTGTCAGCGCTCCCAAGACGGCAGCACAGATCATCCCCTTCAAAGCGTCCGAGCGGTTTCGGCCTATGTCACCTGTCCCGACCTTCTACCGCGTGTAGACATGCTCATAGCACCGCGCTAAGAAAGCGCCTCGATAGCAAAGGCGATCTAAATCGTTTTCTGAAAAGAATCGAAAGCGTCGAAATCGCGGGCGTAGTTCAATGGTAGAACGGAAGCTTCCCAAGCTTCATACGAGGGTTCGATTCCCTTCGCCCGCTCCAATATTTGGCATAAATTTGTTTTTGGTTTGGCACGGATTTAGCCCTTAAATCGGGCGCGGCGTGCTTTTGTCGTCCGACCACCGCGAGCCCATTCGGGCTTCCGAGAAGAATTGCAAAGCGATTTTCAAGTCGGAGTTATTGGTCATTCACCAGATGACTGTATGGGACAGAATACGAGCCTGCGCGCGCAATTTCTGCTGTTTGAAGCTCCGCGATCTGCACGTTCGCTGTCGTGATATTGACCTACCAGCGCAGCTCCTTTGACCGCTGAGGCTTGGCGCTGCCGCATTGTCAGCACCTCGAAGGCGAAAATCCAAGTGCCGACGAAGCGGGAACTGAGCGTGCGACGCGTGGAGCGCACAGCTGGACGGTTCTATCAATTCGACTTCGGGCTAAGATTGGGCAGGATGGGAGGCCTGAGGCGCGATGGCGCGATTTTGATGTCGGGTCTAGTGTGG
>JAYTRP010000676.1:0-2914 GCA_043746145.1 Hyphomicrobiales bacterium
GGCGCACGACGCGCAACAACGGCTGGTCTTGTATCGCATCGCATCGGGCGCCTTGCCGCAACCGCTTGGGCCACTCGATGACGAACTGCTGCGTGCCGAAGGCCGCGGCATTCGTCTGACGGGCGATCGCATCTTCTTCACGCTGCGCGAACAGCGCGCAAACATCTGGCTGATGGAACTGCGCGGGACACCATGAACGACATGTAGTCGCAGCTCGTTTGCGTTGTGCTGCACGGGCCGCTACTTCTGTCCGAGTTTCCACGCCAAGCGCCTCGCCATCTGGACGCAGTGGCTGGACATCCCGATTCTCGCGCCAAAAATACGCGCCAAAGAGCAGAAAAGTCGAGAAAAATGTCAATCGTTGACCAAACGAACTGCATTCGCAGTGTCGGGGGTTCGATTCCCTCCCTAGCCACGATGAGAAGTGCCCACCTCGCAAGGCTGTGCGCGAGGTGGGCACTTTCGCGTCTCGTGTATCGATAACAGGCAATGGAAACGGAAGATTATGATCCGCTGGGTGGTGCGGCTTCGCCTGGAACGTCACACAGGGCCGCGGCATTCGCGGCCCCCCGGCCGAACGACTATTCGCGCGACCGTGAACGACGCTTCGTCATCAACATCTGGGGAGCCGACGCGCACGAGATCGACCTCGCGCTCAAGGCAGTTGCTTCAGCGACCCGACGTACAAGCTCGCGTCCACCGGTCCTTCGAAAGCGATGAAGAGCGTGCACGAGTTCTTACCCGCACATCTCGCCTCATGCGGCAGACCTGCTGGACCATAAGCGTAGTGGCCCGCGGTCAAAACCGCTGCAGCCGCTCCCATGTAACGAACCGTCAGTCGGCCTTGGACCAGGATCATGCGCTCGGCCGAGGTATGGGAATGGGCAGGGATCGCGTAGCCGCCCGGTACGCGCAGGAACACATCGGCGTTGGGCTTCGACGGATCGCCATTCAGCACAGCAATCTGACATCCCGAAGGGAAGATCGCCGGGCAAGGCCCCCACTGGAGGGCGCTGGACACGCTGCGGGTGATCGGCGCAGTCTGGGCGCCCAGCTGCGCGCCGGCAGCGAGCTGGGCGAGGCTGGACAGCAACAGGGCCACTCCGAATGCTGAGATGCGGGCCTTCTTTATCACGGATTCTCCCGATTTACGGTTTTGCAGTAGCGGCGTGAGGTGATGAGTACATACCTATCCCGCGTCAGATGCGGCCGCTTGGAGACGGTCTGGAGATTAGATGGAGATTGGCTGGAGAATTTCCCGGCGATGGGCTACCGTTTCGGGTCATGATCTACCGGTTCACCAACTTCGAGCTTGACACGGATCGCCACGAGCTGCGCGCTTCAGGCGTTCACGTTCCGGCGGAGCCGCAGGTGTTCGCGCTGTTGCGACTGCTCGTTGAAAATTGCGGGCGAACTGTCACGAAGGACGATATCCTCACCACGGTCTGGGGGGGACGGATCGTCTCGGACTCCGCACTCTCCAGCCGGATCAAGTCCGTGCGGAAGTCGATCGGCGACGATGGCCGCGCGCAGGCGTTGATTCGCACTGTTCACGGGATCGGCTTCTGCTTCGTGGCGAACGTCACGACGCGCGTGATGATCTCCTTACCGGAGGTGGAGAGTACCCCGGACGTGGAGCCGGTGCCTCAGTCACGCCCGAGCATCGCGATACTGCCCTTTCAATGCCCGGGCGCGTCGGAGCCGGAGTTTCCAATCGCGGAAGCACTGCCGGCTGATCTCATCGCGGCGTTGTCGCGACTGCACTGGCTGTTCGTGATTGCGCGGGGCTCGTCGCTCCGCTTCAGGAAGCCTGACACGAGCCTCGATGAGGTTCGCAAGGCGTTGAACGTTCGATACTGCCTCGCCGGTGTCGTCGAGATTTCAGGGAGCATGATGTCGATCTCGGTCGAACTCAGCGACACGAGCGACCGAGGCATCATCTGGAGCGAGCGGTTCCGCGGCAAGCGCGACGCTGTACACGAGATACGCGAACAGATCATCAACGCCGTGACGAGTGCCGTCGAAGTCAGGATTCCCATCAATGAGGCTCAGCGCGCGCTGCTCAAGTCGCCCGAAAATCTCGATGCCTGGTCAGCGTATCATCTGGGCCTGCGTCACATGTATCGGTTCAACAAGTCTGACAATGAAAGGGCCAGCGGATTGTTTGAACGCGTTATCGCGATGGAGCCGGGGTTTGCACGGGCCTATGCCGGACTGTCGTTCACCCATTTCCAGAACGCGTTCCTGCGATATGTGGACGATGCGGAATCGGCACCACTTGCGCAGCGGTACGCAGCCGACTGCCTCGAACGGGACCCCCTCGATCCTTTCGGCCACTTTACGATGGGCCGGGCGCGCTGGCTGCTCGACGATCTGGAAGGCAGCCTTCCCTGGCTGGAACGGGCCAACGCGCTAAATCCGAACTACGCGCAAGCGAGATATTCTACGGGATGGGCCGAGGCTCTGCTAGGGAGCACGGACGCCAGCGAGCGCAATATCACTGCAGCGCTTCTCCTGAGTCCGATTGATCCCTTTGTCTACGGCATGCTGGGCGTACGGGCCCTGTCTCACCTGACCCTCAACGACAAAGCGCAGGCAGCACACTGGGCGGAGCGTGCGGCTAACTCACCCGGTGCTCATCCGCTGATCGAAATGATCGCGGCGACGGCGCACGGTCTGAACGGCGATGAGGCCCGGGCAAAGGTCTGGGCCGCATCAGTCCGCGCCCGGGCAGGCCACCTGAACAAGACCGATTTCCACCGTGCGTTTCCCTTTCGCAATGCGCAGACGAAGGAGAAAGTCTCGAGAATGCTGGTTCAGCTTGGCTTCTAAGCGTGATATACGAGTTCGTTTGCGGCAACCCCACGCCTCCCCAACTTCCCATCGTCGAGGTCTGAAACTCGGCGTGTCGGGG
>JAYTRP010000677.1:0-2913 GCA_043746145.1 Hyphomicrobiales bacterium
AACTTGAGGAACCATAGCTCGCAGTCGTGCGCTGCTCCTAATAGTTCGAACAACGTATTGTTGTCCGAGTACGTGGGGTTTACGTACGCCAAGCTGACGAAGCTGAGACTTGATATTAATCGCAATAGGTGCATCGACGCTCATGTTGGTCATTAAAATATAAGAGTCGGCCTGCCCTTTTGCCACTAACTGCATTATATGCGCGATTTCCTTGTGCAGATCGCTGCTTCGCAATGCTTTTCCAGCTGTCGATGTGTGCTTACACTGAATTGTACCTATTAGAGGGAGTGCCTGATCAATAGAAGGCATAATGAAAACTGCATCTTGCCCGCCGTCCTGTGCTTCACGGAAAATTTCAACAGGATGCCCAAGCATGACCTCACAAATTTGGGAGCAGAGGTCCTGAAAAGCGCGCCAACCAATTGTGTGAAGCGCCAAGTCCGACCAAGGGCCAACGGCGCTTCTGTTCCGTATTAATTTCACATTAGCCATGCGCTTTTGTTGCTCGCAGCATTCCTGGCCAAATTTATAGTTTAAAATTCATATAAACTTTAGACTCTCTTGCCGTTTCGTTTTAGGATGTACGAAAATCGGAGGTCGGGCAACCCCGAACCGGACGGCTTTACGCAGCACGTTTTCCGTCGAACGGCCAGCAGATTGTTTTGTCGCACAACGATAGGCAGGTTAAAATATTGACCTGCCGTTGAGCGAAATTGCCCCCCCCCCTACTTCGCCCTCACCTCGATTTCGCCAAATCCCGTGCGCCCGAAACGCTCTGGCCGATACATGTCTTCCGCCGTCGCCGGGGGATAGACGTAGTGGCCGGGGGCGACGGCGCGCACGACATAGGCGAGCGAGAAGAACGCCGTCTGCCCATCCTCGCGATCCATCATCGCGACGAAACGATCGTCGCGATATTCGACATGGACCGGCTCGATGTCGCGCTTCAACCAGGCGAACGCCTCGGTCGAGCCGGAGTCGAACAAAGCTGGATTGTCGATTTCCAACCCGGCGGGCAACCGGTCAACCACGAGCAACTTGGCGTATTTGGCTTCGCTCTCGGTCACCTTCAGCACCACGACCGCGCGCTCGTTCTGCGTCAGGCTTTTCAGCTCCACTTTGGTCCCGTCGAGCTTGTAGAACTGGCGCTCGACCTTGTAGCCCTGCTCCGCCGACGGTTCGGGATTTAGCGGGACGCCGGAAATCGTCGAGACGATCCGCGCTGGCGAGGCGCCGTCGTTGCCCAACGTCGCGAGGTCCGCGCCAAGCGCATAAGCCGCGAACTTGCGATAGTAAGCGCCCTCGACCGGCTTGCCGTCGACACTGATCGGATTGGCGCTTTGCCGCTCGGCCAAGGCCTCTGCGGCAAGTGCAAGCCAGTTGTTCTCCTGCGTCGAGGTATAGGTCGAAGCGTCGCGGGCGCGATCAACTACGGCGCTGGCGCGCGCGATCGGGTCGCCCGCGATTTCGCCGCTCGTCAATTTGGCCTCAGCGACCAGCGCCAGCACGGCGGCGCTATCGCGAAGGCGCGAACCATAATCCGGCCGCGACAGCAGCGTGTCCTTCTCGGCCTCCAGCGCCGTGAGCGCGGCTGCGAAGATTTTGCCCCCGCGCGCGCGATCGCCGAGCATAGCCAATCCTGCGGCGAGTTGCGCCTTCGCCATCGGCGTCTTGAAGACGTCGAGTTTGGTGTCGGCGAGATAACGAAGATCGCCAATTACGGGGCGGCCATTGCGGGCGAGAACGTAGAGCGCATAGGCGAGCGGTTCGCCCGCGCCCTCGCCGGGATCGGCGGCGTTGACGACTTCGTTGCGCAAATGATCGAGCGCGCTGTCGAACGCCCGGCCCGGTACGGCGAAGCCGCGTTCGCGGGCTCGGGTCAGGAAGTCGGTGACAAAACCATCGAGCCAGAGATCGTCAGCATCGTTGTCGGCGCCCCAAAGGCCGAACGCGCCATTGGCGTTCTGACGCGTCATCTCTTTCTCGATCGCCGACTTGATGCGGCCGTCGAGATCTGGGTCGATCCCGAGATGCTCGACGGTAGCGATTTTGTTGACGTAGAGCAGCGGCATCGCGCGGCTCACTGTTTGCTCCGAGCAACCATAGGGATAGCGGTCGAGCGACTGCAGCACCGCCGCCGCATCGATGGCGCCGAATGGCGAGATCGCCAGCGACACAGCGCCCGTGCCGGGAAGGAACGAGGCGAGCGGGGCGTCGGTGATTTTCAATGTCCCGCCCGGCGCGAGCAAACTCACCTCGCGCTTATAGATGTCGCCCGAACCCGGCAGAATTCCGAGCTTGAAATGCTGCGCGCCGGAAAAGCCGGGGCCGGTCACCTCGAGGTCGAGCGCGGCGGTCCCAACGCCAGTCGCCGCTATCGGCATGGTCAGAGAGAGCCGCTGCTGCGGCGCGAGCTTGACTGTTTTCGACAGCGCGTCGGCGTCCGCCGTAAGCGGCCCATGTATGTCGAGCGCGAGCTTGTAGTCACCGGCCACGCCTTCGACATTGTCAATATCGAAATGGATTTGCGAACGGTCGCCGATATCGAGGAAACGCGGCAGCGTCGCAGTGACGACGACGGGGTCCCTGATGATCATCTCGGACGAGGCGGCGCCGACCCTGGTTTTAGTCCAACCGATTGCCATGATGCGCACGGCGCCGTTGAAGGCGGGCAGATCGAATGGGATCTTCGCCTGCCCGTCGGGCCCTACGCGCACTACGCCGGAGAACAGGGCGAGCGGCGCCTGCGTCGGCAGATTGCCTTCGAGATTGCCGCCGCCGTCACCGCCGACATGCAGCGCGCCCGCGACACCCTCCATGCCGTCAATCAACAGACCGTAGAGGTCGCGGATGTCGATCGGCAGCTTGCGCTGGCCGAAGAAATATTCGCGCGGTTCGGGTGTTTTGAAGCGA
>JAYTRP010000678.1:0-9078 GCA_043746145.1 Hyphomicrobiales bacterium
CATGGGCATCGTGATATCAAGACGCGAAGCGCTGCAAGGCGGGGCCGCCTGTGTCGCGCTCGCCGGCTCAGGCGCCCGCACGGCATTTGCCGCCGATGACGTCGAGGCTTACGGGCTCTCGTCGTTCGGCGATCTCGCGCTACCGCAGGACTTCCCTCACTACGCCTATGTAAACCCGCAGGCGCCGAAAGGTGGTGTGCTCTCTTTGCAGATCACCTCAGCCGCCGGCAATCAAAACTTCGAAACCTTCGACACGCTCAACATCTACTCGAAAAGAGGCAATGGCGCGGCCGGCGTCAGCGCGTTGTTCGATACGCTGATGACTGGTCACGGCGACGAACCCGACTCGGTTTACGGCCTCGTGGCGCGCCGCGTGCGCATCAGCAGCGATAAGCTCACCTATCGATTCGTGTTGAGGCCCGAGGCGCGCTTCTCCGACGGCTCGAAGCTGACCGCCGCGGACGTCGCGTTTTCGCTCTCGATATTAAAGGAGAAGGCGCATCCACTCTACTCGCAGTTGCTGCGCGACATGGAGAGCGCGACGGCGGAGGCCGACGATGTCGCGTTGGTCCGCCTTTCGCCCAAACGCAGTCGCGACGCGCATCTAATCGTGGCCGGCATGCCGATCTTTTCGGCCGCATGGTGGAAGGGGCGCGACTTCGACGCCTCAATCCTCGAAGCGCCGCTCGGCTCGGGCTCCTACAAGGTGAAAAACTTCGACCAGGGCCGGTTCATCGAATTTGAACGCGACGCCAACTATTGGGGCCGCGACCTGCCCGTCAACATCGGCACGGCCAACTTCGACCGCCTGCGTTTTGAATATTATCGCGAGCGCCAAGTCGCGTTCGAGGCGTTCAAGGCGGGCGCGATCAACTTCCACCAAGAGTTCACCTCGCGCACCTGGGCGGTGGGCTATGACTTTCCTTCCCTCAAGGACGGTCGCGTCGTCAAAGAGACGCTGCACGACGGCGCCGCGAGCCGAATGCAAGCTTGGTATCTCAACACGCGGCGCGATCAGTTCAAAGACCCGCGCGTACGTGAGGCGATCGGGCTCGCGTTCGATTTCGAATGGACCGACCAGAACGTGATGTACTCGTCCTACAAGCGGGTCACCTCGCATTTCCAGAACACTCCGATGGAGGCCAAGGGCAAGCCGGGGCCGGACGAATTGGCGTTGTTGGAACCCTGGCGAGGGAAAGTTCCTGACGAGGTGTTCGGCGAGCCCTATCAGCCGCCAGTCTCGGACGGCTCGGGCAGCGATCGCGCGCTGCTACGCCGCGCCAATGAGCTGTTGTTGGCCGCGGGATGTAAACGCGACGGCGGCGTTCTGAAGCTGCCGAATGGTAAACCACTGACAATGGAGTTCCTCGATTCATCCGCGCTGTTCCAACCGCATGTCACGCCCTGGCAGCAGAACTTACGCAAACTCGGCGTCGAGGCGACCTCACGGATCGTTGATCCTACTCAGTTCAAGAGCCGCACCGACAGCTTCGATTTTGATTTGACCGCGCTAAATCTCAGCGGTTCGGAGACGCCAGGCTCAGGCCTGCGTCAGTTGTTCTCCTCCGAATCCGCCGACATGGTCGGCTCGCGCAATCTCTCGGGCGTGAAATCCCCCGCGATCGACGCGATGGTTGAGCTGATCGCTAACGCCCAAACGCGGCTGGAGATGGAAACCGCTTGCCGCGCGCTCGACCGTTTATGGCGCGCGGGGCGCTACTGGGTCGCAGGTTGGTACAACGACAATTTCTGGTGCGCGCATTGGGACGTGTTCGCGCGCCCCGACCGTCAACCCAAGCTCGGCGTGGGCGCCCCCGACACTTGGTGGTGGGACGCGGACCGCGCCAAGAAGATCGGGCTGTGAGCGGCGCACGCGCAGCCCGCGCGCCCCGGGATGCTAGCGCGCCATGCTGACCTACCTGATCCGCCGACTGTTGCTGATGATCCCGACCGTGTTCGGCATCATGCTGGTCTCCTTCGCAGTGGTGCAATTCGTGCCGGGCGGGCCTGTGGAGCGAGCCATTGCGCAGCTTGAGGGTTCCGACCAGAACGGCTCCATCGGCGGCATGAATGCATCGACTGCCGGGGCCGATCTCTCGTCGCGCTATCGGGGATCGCAAGGCCTCGACCCGCGGTTCATCAAGGAGCTTGAGGCGCAATACGGCTTTGACAAGCCGGCTTGGGAACGGTTCCTGATTCTCGTGCGCGACTATTCAACCTTCAATCTGGGCACAAGCTATTATCGCAATACGCCGGTTATCCAGTTGATCAGGGAGAAGCTGCCAGTCTCGATGTCGCTCGGACTTTGGATGCTGCTAATCTCCTATTCGATCTCAATTCCTCTGGGCGTGCGCAAGGCGGTGATGGACGGCTCTCGGTTCGATGTCTGGACCTCGGCGATCGTCGTCGTGGGCTACGCAATACCGAGCTTCCTGTTTGCAATCCTGTTGCTGACCTTGCTTGGCGGCGGTTCGTTCCTTGCTTTGTTTCCGCTACGTGGACTCGTCTCAGACAATTTCGTGGATCTAGATTGGCCTCACAAGATCCTGGATTACTTCTGGCACATTGCTCTGCCGGTAGCCTCGTTGGTGCTAGGCGCCTTCGCCACACCCACGCTGCTGACCAAAAATTCGTTCCTCGATGAGATCAAGAAAGCTTACGTGCAGACCGCGCGCATGAAAGGCTTGAGCGAGCGCCGTGTGCTGTATGGGCATGTGTTCCGTAACGCGATGCTGATCGTAATCGCCGGCTTCCCCGGCGCGTTCGTCGGCGCCTTCTTCACCGGCTCGTTGTTGATTGAGAGGGTGTTCTCGCTCGACGGCCTCGGCTATCTCTCCTGGGATTCGATCATGAACCGCGACTATCCCGTCGTGCTCGGCACTCTCTATGTGTTCGCGCTGATCGGCCTGATCGTCAACCTGCTCTCCGACCTCACCTACACGTGGATCGATCCACGGATCGATTTCGAGACGCGGGAGGTGTGATGTGAGGGGAATGATCCAGACAGGAATCGTAGGCGACTCAGGATGGCTACGCCACGCTCGCCATGACGATACGCCGCTTTTGCAAGGAGCATGGCGACGAAGCAACACAGGCGCCTGCACGACAGGTTGGAGTCACCACGAGGAACGCCGCTCATGGCGTTGAGCCCGCTTAATCGCCGACGGCTGGAAAACTTCAAGCGTAACCGGCGCGGCTTTTGGGCGTTCTGGATCTTTCTTGTTTTGTTCTTCGCCTCGATGGGATCGGAGCTCATCTGCAACGACAGGCCGCTGATTGCTTCTTATAAGGGCGAAATGCTGTTTCCTGTGCTGGTCGACTACCCCGAAGAAAAGTTCGGCGGCTTCGAGGCGATCACCGATTATCGCGATCCCACCATCGCTAGCGAGATCGAGGCGCATGGTTGGATGATCTGGCCGCTGGTGCGCTTCGCCAACAACACGACCAAGCTCGACTTGCCGACGCCGGTGCCTTCACCGCCGACTTGGATGCTCAGCGATGCGCAATGCAAAGCGGCGCTGGTCGCCCATCCCTTGCCCAATCACCCTAAAGATGGGGGAACGTGCCGCGATCTCGAGCAGGAATGGCTGGGCACCGATGCAAGGGGCCACGACGTCGTCGCGCGGTTGTTCTACGGCTTCCGGATTTCCGTGCTGTTTGGCCTGATCCTCGCGATCGTCTCCTCGGTCGTCGGCGTGGCAGCGGGCGCGGTGCAGGGCTTTTTTGGCGGCTGGCTCGATCTCGTTATGCAACGCGGCATCGAGATCTGGTCGTCGCTGCCGCAGCTTTACATCTTGATCATCTTCTCGCGCCTGCTCACGCCGGGGTTCTGGGTGTTGCTAACGATCCTGCTGCTGTTTTCCTGGGTGGGCCTGGTTCACATCGTGCGCGCGGAATTCCTTCGCGCGCGCAACTTCGAATATGTCAACGCTGCGCGCGCGCTGGGGCTCGTCAATTCCCGCATCATCGTCAAACATGTGCTTCCAAATGCAACCGTGGCGACGCTGACCTACGCGCCTTTCATAGTCAACGCGTCGATCGGCGCGCTTACGTCGCTCGATTTCCTCGGGCTCGGTCTTCCGCCCAACGCGCCCTCGCTCGGCGAATTGCTGTTCGAGGCCAACGATAATCTCTCTGCGCCTTGGCTGGCCTTGTCAGGTTTCGCGGTGGTCGCGACCATGCTCTCGCTGTTGATCTTCATCGGCGAAGCGGTGCGCGACGCCTTCGACCCGCGAAAGACCTTCGCTTGAGCGAGCCGCTACTGCTTGACGTGCGCGATCTCTCGGTAGCCTTCCGCTCGGAGGGGCCGGCGCGGGTCGTCGTCGATCGTGTTTCTTTCTCGTTGAAGCGCGGCGAAACGCTGGCGCTGGTTGGCGAGTCCGGCTCAGGCAAGTCCGTCACCGCACAGTCGATCGTGCGCCTGCTGCCCTACCCCGCCGCCTCGCATCCGACGGGCGAGATCGTGTTTCGCGGCCGCGACATCCTGAAGATGTCGCCGCGGGAGTTGCGCGGCGTTCGCGGCGCAGGGATCACTATGGTGTTCCAGGAGCCGATGACCTCGCTCAATCCGTTGCATACGATCGAGCGCCAGATCGGCGAGATCATCGAACTGCACGGAGGCCGTCGCGGCGCCCGCGCGCGTGTGGTCGAGTTGCTGGGCGAAGTCGGCATTCCCGATCCTGCCGCGCGGCTCGGCGCCTTTCCGCATCAACTCTCCGGCGGCCAGCGCCAGCGCGTGATGATCGCGATGGCGCTCGCCAACCGCCCGGACCTATTCATCGCTGACGAACCTACCACCGCACTTGACGTCACCGTTCAGGCGCAAATCCTCACTTTGCTGAAAGATCTGCAGGCCAAATACGGCATGGCGATGCTGTTCATCACCCACGATCTCGGTGTGGTCGGCAAGGTTGCAAACGAGGTCGCCGTGATGCAGCACGGACGCATCGTTGAGGCGGGACCAACAAGCGACGTGTTCGCCAACCCGCGCGCGCCTTACACGCGCATGCTGCTCGCAGCCGAACCCAAGGGTGCGCCGCCGCCACTCGATACGAACGCGCGCGCGATTGTCACGGTCGATAATCTGAAAGTCTGGTTTCCGATCCGCAAGGGTCTGTTCCGGCGCGTGGTTGGTCACGTCAAGGCTGTGGACGGCGTGTCAGTGACGGTCCGCGAGGGCCAGACAGTCGGGATTGTCGGCGAGTCCGGCTCTGGCAAGACCACGCTGGGTCTTGCGATTCTGAGGCTGATCCGCTCGGATGGGCCGATCCTGTATTTAGGGCGCAACATCGACGGGCTCAGCTCAAAGGCGATGCGGCCACTCAGGAGAGACATGCAGATCGTGTTTCAGGACCCGTTCGGCTCGCTCTCGCCCCGTCTCTCGGTCGCGGAGATCGTTGAGGAAGGGTTGGTTGCACAGAAGGCCCCGCTGAACGCCGTTCAACGACGCGAGAAAGCCGCGCGAGCACTGGCTGAAGTTGGTCTCGATCCGGATAGCCTGGACCGCTACCCCCACGAATTTTCAGGGGGCCAGCGTCAGCGCATCGCCATCGCACGCGCCATGGCGCTGGAGCCTAAATTCGTTGTGCTGGACGAGCCGACTTCGGCGCTCGACCGCTCGGTGCAGGCGCAGATCGTCGATTTGCTGCGAGCGCTGCAGCAACGGCGTGACCTTGCGTTTCTGTTCATCTCACACGATCTAAAGGTGGTGCGAGCCCTCGCCAGTGAGATCGTGGTTATGAAAGGCGGGCGCGTGGTTGAAAGCGGGCCAGCGGCTGACATCTTCGCTGCTCCGAGCCAAGATTATACGCGTGCCTTGTTCGCGGCGGCGTTCGACGTCGAGGCGGCGAATGTCGTGGCTGAGGAGGAGGCTTGATGGCGCGTGGTTTGATTGTCGTTCTGGACTCGGTTGGCTGCGGAGGAGCCGAGGACGCCGACGATTACGGCGATACGGGCGCCGATACACTTGGGCACATCGCCGAATGTTGCGCTACAGGGCACGGCGATCGCGCTGGCCTGCGTTCTGGCCCGCTTGCGCTGCCACATCTCGATGCGCTGGGCCTGGGTCTGGCGATGTACGCCTCATCCGGTCGGCGGCCGCCCGGGTTTGCCTGTCCCGCGCCGCGCGGGCAGTGGGGATTTGGCGTCGAGACCTCTCGCGGCAAAGACACGCCTTCGGGCCATTGGGAGATTTCCGGCACACCTGTTGAATTCGCCTGGGGCTATTTTGCAAAGAAAGTCCCAGCGTTTCCCATCGAACTGACGCGCGAACTGAGCGCCCGCGGCGGGCTTACAGGTATTCTAGGCAACTGCCACGCTTCGGGCACGGAGATCATTGAGCGGTTCGGCGAGGAGCACGTGCATACATTAAAGCCGATTTGCTACACATCAGCTGATTCCGTGCTTCAGATCGCCGCTCACGAACAGGGGTTTGGGCTGGAGCGGCTCTACGATCTCTGCCGTATCGCCCGTACCCTCTGTGACCCGCTCAATATCGGGCGCGTGATTGCTCGACCGTTTGTTGGTGAGAGCGCGGCGACCTTCCTGCGCACTTCCCACCGCAAAGACTTCTCGATGCCGCCTTTGCCCGGTAACATGCTCGCAAGGGCTGCGTCGGCACGCCGTGAGATCGTCACCGTTGGCAAAATCGGCGACATATTCGCCCATCGCGACACCGGACTCGAACTGAAAGGCAAATCGAACGCCGATCATGTCGATCTCGCGCTGACCGCCTTGCGCGATACCGCCGAGGGCGGGCTTATTTTTGTCAATCTGGTCGACTTCGATACGGAATATGGGCACCGGCGCGACGTTGCCGGCTATGCCGCCTGCCTCGAAGCTTTCGACGCTCGATTGCCTGAGTTTTTTGCAACGATCAGGCCCGGCGACCTCGCCATCATCACGGCCGATCATGGCAACGATCCGACCTGGCGTGGATACGATCACACGCGCGAGCATGTGCCAATCCTCGCATTCGGCGACGTGGCGCCGGGGCCAATTGGAAGGCGCGCAACGCTGGCCGACATAGCGGAAACGATCGCCGCAAAGATTGGCCTGCCCAAGGGGCCGCATGGCGTGAGTTGGCTTTGAGCTTCAGCCTCGATGCCCGCTTAGCCGCTGATACTGCGCTAGTCGGCGATCTCGGCCTGTCGCGCGCGCTGTTGATGAACGATGCCCGCTTTTCCTGGCTGATCCTGGCGCCGCGACGCGCGGGGCTTGATGAGCTTTTCGATCTCGGCCGCGAGGCGCGTATCGCGCTGATGGAAGAGATCGCGCTCGCCAGTGAGGCATTGCGCGCAATGCCGGGCATCGAGAAAATTAACGTTGGCGCGCTCGGAAACATAGTCAATCAACTACACGCGCACGTTATCGGCCGCGCGCGTGGCGATGCGGCATGGCCCGGTCCGGTATGGGGAACGGGTTCCGCTGTTGCTTATGAGAGCGTAGCGCGCGAGACGCTCATTACCGATTTGCGCAGGGCGCTTGCACTCTGACGAGCAGACACAAGGCTTAAAAGGCCGACGTCGGCCCGCTCTGACTTGTAATTGCATTTCGAACGGTCAGAGCGACTTTTACACCAACGCCTCATCCCGAGCCGCCGGAGGGGCCCGAGTTATCGCAGCGCACTCACCCACCTTGCGGGACACGGCATGAGCGTTACCACTCGTAGAAAGACGCCAGCTTAAAGCCGAAACAGTTTGTTTCTGAGTCACTGAATGAGTTGGCGCCGGACAGCCGCAAAGGGACGAGCATGACTTACTGTGTTGCTCAACACTCGCAACACGCAATTCCGTTGCTACACAAACAACTAAACGATCACAATCGATCGGTGAAATGCGATCAAACGGTGAACAAATCATTGTGTAGGCCGCTATAAAGCCGACGCTCTTTCGCCGATACGGCCCAGACGCCACCAGTGCGTATTAGTTGAGGCGCATTGCGTTGCTCAATTGCCCGCAATGACGCCATTTCGTCGCCATACAATTAGCTAGCTGGCCTCAATCAGATCATCTGATGCGATCAAACAGAGAACAAACAAGCACCAAGGCCTGCTACGAAGCCATAGCTCGCTTTTTTCCAACAACTTTCTTGACGGGGGCTTTCTTCGCAGGCGCCTTCTTCGCAGCGACGACCTTACGCGCGGGCGCCTTGCTCACCGCAGCTGCCTTCTTGGGGGCGGCGCGGCCACGGGTGGTGTTCAGCGAAATGCTGAGCGCGGTTGCCTTCTGACGCGTTGCTCCCTCAGTGCGCTTGAGCGCTTTGGCGATCGCCGAAGCCGGCTCTTTTCGGGCCATGCCCTTCAGAAGCTTAACATCGTCTTTATTCCAGGGGCGCCTCGAAGGCGCGGTTTTCGGGGCTCTAGCCACTTTAACTCCACAAGTTGGGTTCAACCGATTTTTCGGTTGACCACGATATCATAGAAATTGCAAGCGTTGTGAGGGCAATTTCGAGTTGTTTGTGAAACAAACAAGATACAAAAACGTGAATCATCAGCTTGAAGGTGCGCCGAAGGTCCCGGCAAGCTCTATCCCCCCACCTTTTCAACCAGGGTCCCGTCCTTTCCCTCGACCAAACGAAGTTCACCCCGGCGGACCAGATAATTCACGTGCGCCAGCGTTTCGCTGAAGGCGAACGACATCTGATGAGGGTCTTCGAACGGGCGGCCAAAGACGACAGGAACCAGATCCACCGCGCTACAGGGCGCCTCTGCGCAGGCTTGGACGATCGCGCCGCATCGCGCTTTGTGATGCGCAACCAGTTGGTCGATCCTGACGTGAGCGCCAACAAAAGGCAGGTTGTGGCCGGGCAGCGCCAGTACGTTCTCGGGCAAGGTTTGTTTGAGGACGGCTAGCGACCTGAGATAAATACCAAGCGGGTCACCTTGAGGATCGATCGCCTCAAGGCTGATATTGGGCGAAATCTTGGCCATGACCTGATCTGCCGATAGCACGACGTTCTGAGCGCGACAGAGCAGCATGACCTGCTCGGACGAATGGCCACCGCCCGTCATGACTTCAAAGGAGCGGCCACCGATCTCCAGAGTTTCACCCGCGATCATACGACGGAAGGTGCGCGGCA
>JAYTRP010000679.1:0-9070 GCA_043746145.1 Hyphomicrobiales bacterium
GACATGACGGCGCCCGCGAACGCCGAAGCGCTAGCTGCCCGCATCGCCGAGCGCGCCGCGCCCTCGACCGCGCCGCAGACGCCGCCCGACGGATTTTCCGGCGACTCGCCGTCTCCCGATGGGTTTGACGACGAGGATGATCTCGAAAATTCCGTTTCGCTGTCAGCGATGGAAGCCGAACTCAAGCCGAAAGTGCTCGAGACCTTCGACCGGATCGCCGACGCCTATAAGAAACTGCGGCGCCTGCAAGACCAGAACGTCGAGAACCGACTGCGCAACGAGACGCTCTCGCCCGCGCAGGAGCGCAAATACAAGGCGCTGAAGAAGGATATCGTCGTCGACGTCAAGTCGCTGTCGCTGAACCAGAACCGCATCGAAGCGCTGGTCGAGCAGCTCTATGACATCAACAAGCGGCTGATCGGCCTGGACGTTCGGCTGATGCGTCTGGCCGAGCTGCACCGGGTTTCGCGCGAGGACTTTCTCAAGAATTATCAGAATAGCGAACTCGACCCGAAGTGGGTGCTGCGCGTCTCCAAGCTGGGCACGCGCGGTTGGAAGGAATTCGTCGCCAACGACAAGGACGCGATCAAGGACATCCGCACCGAGATCCAGTCGCTCGCGCAGGAGACGGGTCTCGAAATCCAGGAGTTCCGCAAGCTCGTCCAGATGGTGCAGAAGGGCGAACGCGAGGCGCGTCAGGCCAAGAAAGAGATGGTCGAGGCGAACCTGCGCCTCGTGATCTCGATCGCCAAGAAATACACTAACCGCGGGCTGCAATTCCTCGACCTGATTCAGGAGGGCAACATCGGCCTGATGAAGGCGGTCGACAAGTTCGAGTACCGGCGCGGCTACAAGTTCTCGACCTATGCAACCTGGTGGATTCGCCAGGCGATCACGCGCAGCATCGCCGATCAGGCGCGCACGATCCGCATCCCCGTGCACATGATCGAGACGATCAACAAGATCGTGCGCACATCGCGACAGATGCTGCATGAGATCGGCCGCGAGCCGACGCCCGAGGAACTCGCCGAGAAGCTGGCGATGCCTTTGGAGAAGGTGCGCAAGGTCCTGAAGATCGCCAAGGAGCCGATCAGCCTCGAAACCCCGATCGGCGACGAGGAGGATAGCCATCTCGGCGACTTCATCGAGGACAAGAACGCGATCCTGCCGATCGATGCGGCGATTCAGTCGAACCTGCGCGAGACGACGACCAGGGTGCTGGCCTCGTTGACCCCGCGCGAGGAGCGAGTGCTTCGTATGCGCTTTGGGATCGGCATGAACACCGATCACACGCTGGAAGAGGTCGGCCAGCAGTTCTCGGTGACCCGCGAGCGCATTCGCCAGATCGAGGCGAAGGCGTTGCGCAAGCTGAAGCACCCGAGCCGGTCGCGCAAGCTCCGGAGCTTCCTGGACAACTGAGGCGGCGTAACGCCGGCGAGGGTTTCGCCGGCGCTTGTTTGCGGCTTGCTGTCGTTGCCGGAGGCATGCCGATTCCTGTCGCCAAATCCAACGCCAGCGAGAACTTCGCCGCGCTGAAATTGTTCGCACGCGTTGCGCAAACGGGCAGTTTTTCCAAAGCGGCGAACGAGTTCGGGCAGTCGCAGCCCACGGCGTCGCGCGTTGTGGCGACGCTCGAAAAAGAATTGGGCGTTGCGCTCTTTATCCGTACCTCGCGCGCCGTGACGCTGACCGAGGCGGGCGCCGATTACCTCGCGCGCGTCGAGGCTATCCTCGAAGCGCTGGAGGAAGCCAACCACGCGACAAGTGGGACGGCGCCACTGCTGGGTCGTCTCCGGGTCGGGCTATCCTCCTCGTTCGCAATCCGTGAGATTATCCCCCGGTTGCCGCGGTTTCTCGCCAAGCACCCCGGACTGCGTCTCGAGCTTAGGATGAGCGATCAGCGCGACGACCTCGTGCTCGAAGGCGTCGACGTGGCTTTGCGGTTGGGACCGCTGAGCGATTCTGGCGCAATTGCGCGGAAGCTCATGACCGTGCGCCGCGTGCTGATGGCCGCGCCCTCGTACATAGAAGCCGCCGGCGCTCCCATGGCGCCCGCCGATCTCGCGCTGCACAGCGTCATCGCCGGACCGTCGTCATCCCTGTGGACCTTCCGCAAGGGAATGCAGGTGGTAACCGTGACGGTCCAGAGCCGGCTGAGCGTCACTGTGAATGAAGGGGCGCTCGCCGCCGCCGTTGCGGGCCTCGGAATCGTCGCCACCGGCATGATCGAGCCTTTCCCCGAAATCGAACGCGGCGCGTTGACGCGGGTTCTCTCGGATTGGGAGATGGAGCCGATTGAGGTTCACGCGGTCTACGCCGCCGGTCGCGCAGCCAAGCCCGCCGCGCGTGTCTTCACCGAATTTCTGGTGGAGGACTTGAAAGCCGCGAAACGCTTGCCGTGATTGCGACGCCCATCCGTTGATCGAATACTCGCCATTCAGGCTCGCCGGCTTGTTTGAAGCCGCGCCGATAGCATCTTTCCTTACAGTTGAACCAAGCTGCGAGGGCAAACAATGGCTAGATTTTCAAACAAGATCGCGGTCGTGACAGGCGCGTCGAAGGGCATCGGCGCCGGTGTCGCCAAGCGACTGGCCGCCGAGGGCGCGAGCGTCGTCGTCAACTACGCCTCCGATAAAGCGGGAGCGGAGCGGGTCGTCGCCGCGATCAAACAAGCCGGCGGCGAGGCTGTCGCGTTTGGAGGCGACGTGAGCAAAGAAGGCGACGTTCAGAAGCTATTTGCAATGGTGAAGGAGACCTACGGCCGAGTCGACATCCTCGTCAACAATGCCGGCGTGTTTACCCTGGGGCCCGTCGAGACGGTCTCGATCAGTGATTTCCATCGCCAGTTCGACATTAATGTGCTCGGAACATTGTTTACGACCAAGGCGGCGGTTCCGCTGTTTCCCGCAGAGGGCGGCGCCATCGTCAATACCAGCTCAATCGTAAGCTCGCTCGCCCCGCCATCCGCGTCGGTATACGCAGGCACGAAAGGCGCGATCGACTCCGTCACCAAGTCGCTTGCAAAGGAGCTTGCGTCCAAGCGCATCCGAGTCAACGGCGTGAGCCCTGGCTACGTGCACACCGAGGGCGTCGAAGCGGCGGGCATGAAAGGCAATGAGTTCGAGGCTCAAATGCTCGCGCTCACGCCGCTTGGCCGGGCGGGAAAGCCGCAAGACATCGCCGCCGCCGTGGCGTTCCTCGTGTCAGAAGACGCAAGCTGGATCACCGGCGAAATCCTCGTCGTGTCCGGGGGGCGCGGGGATGTAACTCGACCGCGTTGTTTTGGCGGGGCGGGCCGCGAAGGGCCGCCCCGCCGTCAAGCAACCAAGCTCAACCCGGAAACAGCCACTGCCCGCCATCGACGCGCAGCGCCTGCCCGTTGATGAACTTGGCTCGGGGTCCCGCAAGGAAAGCCACCGCATCGGCGATCTCATCAGGCTCGGCATAGCGAATGAACGACTTCTTGTTTGAATCCATCCGTTCCGGATCGACAGTGCGGGTTGCCTGAAAGCGCGCGGTCTTGGTGGGGCCGGGGCTTACGACGTTGACGCGTACGCCGTCCTCCAGCAATTCCTTGGCGAGGCAGCGGGTGTAATGCACGACGGCTGCCTTCAACGTGGAATAGACCACCTCCGGCGAGCAGCCCATATGCGCGGCGACAGAAGCGATGTTGACGATAGAGCCTGCGCCGGCGGCTTTCATCGGCGGCACGAAGGCTTGGCAGACCAGCATCGTGCCAATCAAGTTGTTCTCGGTCAACACCTTGATGTCCTCGAACGAGATGTCGAGCGCGTTGTTGGGGCTGGGCTTGCCGCCCGCCGCGCCGATATCGCCGCCCGCGCAATTGACGAGAATGTCGACGTGACCGAGCTTATCGTCGATCGTTCGCTTCATTGCCGCGACCGCCGCCTTGTCCCCGATGTTGCCACTGACCGCGCAGACCTTGACGCCATGTTCCGCAATTTGGCGCGCGACCTCGTCGAGATCGGCCGCTTCGCCGTATTTGGCCGGCGCCTTCCAATCAATGTCGTGGATCGCGACATTGGCGCCGAGCTGCGCGAGCCGCTCCGCCATAACCCGGCCGAGCCCGCGCCCTGATCCCGTCACGAAAGCGGTCTTGCCGCTGAGTTCCTTGTCCAATTGCTATCTCCTTCAATCAAAGCCAATGCCACCCCTTCAGACAGGGGGAGGGGAGTTACAGCCCCAGCGCGCGCATGTTTGCGGCGCTGCGGCGGATCATCGTCAATTCATAATCAACCAATGCGGCGTCCTCTTGCCGCTCCCACGGCGTACGGACGTCCGCATCGTCGGGCAGCCGATTGACGCGAGCGGCAGCGAGACAGCGCGCCATCGCCTCCGCGCTCTTGGCGGGGTAGAACCGCCACCAATCGGGCTTGAGAAACCGCACATGCCGCGCCTCGAGCGCGCCGGGCTCCAGCACCGCGGTCAATTCAGGATTATGCGCCGCGAACAGATCCAGCATCTGCGCGATCGGGACTGCCCCGTCGCCAATCGCGCAGCGCACCAGACGATAGCCCTCGTCGCTGAACTGCACGCGATAATCCTTGAGGTGGACGTGGCGCACGTGCGGCGCGACCCGGGCGTAGAAATCCATCGGCGCCTCAAGCACCGGGAAGGTGTTGCCGGCATCGACGCAGACGCCAACGCCGCGCGTCGACTCGCAGAAGGCCACCAGTTCGTCGCTGCCGAAATCCTGGTGGTTCTCGATCGCCAGCGTGCGTCCGTCGTCGGCGACGATTGGGCCATATTTCTTGAGCGCCTGCGCGACATCCTCAACCAGTTCGGGCCATTTGTCGCCGAGCATGGCGCGGTCGCCGCATAGCACCGAGGTGAGGCCGCAACGGATCACCTTCGCGTCGAGCGCGCGGGCCGAACGCAATGCGCTCTCGAACGGCCCCATCATCAGCCCCCAACTGACGATGGGAACCATGCCGAGCGCGGCCAGCCGCTGCTTTAAGGCGGCGAGTTCTGCGTCGCTCATCGCGCGCAGCCAGGGATCGAACAACTCGATCGCCCGCGCGCCCAACTCCTGGCCTAGCGCAATGAAACCTTCGAGTCCTTTGCCGTGGCGGTTGGCGCGCGGACCGCCCGCGCCTTGCAAGCCCAGATGATAGGTGAGCCCGTAGGGATTGAGCCCGAACCGATAGCTCTTCGCGCTCGCAATCATCGTAGCCCTGCGTCCACAGTCAAACTTTGTTTGGTGATCATCGCGCTATCGTCGGCGCCGAGAAACAGCGCCATGCGCGCGATCTCTTCGCCAAGCAGTGTGCGCTTGATCATCTGCCGCTGCGCGATCGCCTCGACCGAGCCGGGCGCCGTGAACCAAAGCCGGCGCTGTCGCTCGGTGATCACGGCCCCAGGCTCAATCGCGTTGACACGGATATTATCGGCGCCGAAGGCGCGGGCAAGCGCGCGGGTCAGGCCGACCACGCCTGCCTTCGCCGTCGCATAAGGCGCCATCTCGCCGGAGCCCGCGCGCCAGGCGATCGACGAGAGATTGATGATCGAACCACCGCCAAGCTCGCGCATCTGCGGATGCACCGCTTGCGCGGCGAAGAAATGATGGCGCAAGTTGACGTTCTGAGTTTGGTCCCACACGTCGACGCTGATCTCGGCGATATCGTGCCGTTGATCGTTGGCGGCGTTGTTGATGAGCACGCCGATGTTGCCGAGTGTCTCGCGCGCCATAGCGATCGCGGTGCGCAATGCTTCGATGTCGGTGACGTCGCCTTGCAGCACCAAAGGCGCGGGCCCTTCGCCGCTGAGTTTGCGCGCGAGATCATCGCCCGCCTCGCGCAGCAGATCGAACAACGCGACTTTCGCCTTTTGGCGCACGAAGGCGCGCACCATATCGGCGCCGATTCCGGTGGCGCCGCCGGTGATGAACACGACCCGGCCTTCGAGGCTGGGGTAAATGGCGAAATTCATGCGTCGGCTCTCGCAATCAGGACTTGGGTCTCGGGATCAAACAGGCACGCGTTGGTCATGTCTATCCCTAGCGGCAGACGTTCGCCCAGGCGCGGCGCGCCGTCGGGGTCGAACCGTCCCACAATGTCGGTGGCGCCGAGCTTCAGCAGAGCGATCGTCTCGGCGCCGGTTGGCTCCACCACTTCGACAGGCGCGCTTAATTCGGCGATCCCAGGCTTGCGCGCTTTCAACTCGGAATTGTAGCGAAACAGATGCTCCGGCCGCACGCCCAGCGTAATGCGTCCATCGGCAGGCCGCCGCGCCGACCGGTAGGCGAGCGGCAGCGTGGCCATGCCTCCGCCATCAACCGCAATCTCCACCGCCGGCTTGCCGTCAACTTCGGTCAGCCGTGCCGGGATGAAATTCATAGAAGGGCTGCCCATGAAGCCGGCGACGAACACGTTGGCGGGCCGCCCGTAGACCACATGCGGCTCGTCGAATTGCTGGATGCTGCCTTGATGCATGACGGCGATGCGGCTCGCCAGCGTCATCGCCTCGATCTGGTCGTGCGTGACATAGATCGTCGTCTTGCCGACGCGCTGGTGCAACTTCTTGATCTCGGTGCGCATGTCGACGCGCAATTTGGCGTCGAGGTTGGACAGCGGCTCGTCGAACAGGAACAGCTTGGGGTCGCGCACCAAGGCGCGGCCCATCGCGACGCGCTGTCGCTGACCGCCGGAGAGCTGGCCGGGCTTGCGCGAGAGCAGCGGTTCGATTTGCAACAGCGCCGCGACCCGTTTGACCGCCTCGTCCTGTTGCGCCCTCGGCACGCCGCGGCTCTCCATCCCGAATGTGATGTTTTGCCGCGCCGTCATCGTGGGATAAAGCGCGTAGGACTGGAAGACCATGGCGATGTCGCGGTCTTTTGGCGCCACCGCATTGACGAGGCGGCCGTCGATGCGGATTTCACCCTCGGACACTGTTTCGAGCCCCGCGATCATCGCCAGCAAGGTCGATTTCCCGCAGCCGGACGGTCCAACCATCGCGATGAACTCGCCATGCTTGGCTTCGAGGTTGATGCCCTTCAGGACTTCGACCGGGCCGAAGCGTTTGCGAATCCGGTTGATGCTTAACGTCGCCATGATGTTTCGCTCACTTACAGATCTCTTGTTTATTTGATGGCGCCTTGCGTCAGGCCACGCACGAAATATTTGCCGCCGACGAAATAAATCAGCAACGGCGGCAAAGCGCCGATCAGCACGGCCGCGGCGGTGACGTCGTAGACCCGGCCGTTCATCACCGAAGTTGCGAGCGCGACCAATGCAGCAGTGATCGGTTGCTCGCGGCCGCCGGTAAAGACCACGCCGAACAGATATTCGTTCCAAATGCCGGTGAACTGCCAAATGACGGTGACGATCAAGATGGGCGGCGAGATCGGCAGCACGATCTTGAAGAAGATGCGCCAGAACCCCGCGCCGTCGATGCGCGCCGCCTTGATCAGATCGTCCGGGATGCTGACGTAGTAGTTGCGGCAGAACAGGGTTGTGAACGAAAGCCCCTGCACGCAATGCACGAGGATCAGCCCATAGACCGAGTTGGACAAATGGATGCGTCCGAGAATGAACGCCCAGGGCAATAGCGCGATTTGTCCGGGCATGAACACGCCCAGCGTCACGCAAACGAACAGGAACTCGGAGCCTGGAAACCGCCACTTCGAGAGCACGTAGCCGTTGATGGCGCCTAGAAAGCTCGAGATGAGCGTGGCTGGTATCGTCATGATCAGCGAATTGTAGAAATTGCGTTGAATGCCCTGGCATGTCCCGGCCACGCAGAAATGCGACCACGCTTGCGGCCAAGCTTTCAGGGAAAAGCTGCGCGGGAAGGCGATTAATCCGTTCTGCGTGATTTCGGGGAGTTCGCGAAACGAGTTGGCGACCACTACAAACAGCGGCGCCAGATAGATCAGCGCAAAGAAGGTCAGGAATGCATAGACCCCGACGCGGCCAAGCGCGTAACGCCGCGCTTGCGCGCGCGATGCGGCGACATAATCAGCTTCGAAAGCGATATCAGCCATGGCTGCGCGCCTCCTGTCTGCGGCGCCACACGATCCAGAGCGCGTAGGGAACGAGCACGACCGCGAGCGCGGTCAACATCATCATCGATCCCGCTGCGCCAATCGCGATCTGACCGCGTTGAAACATGAGATCGTAGACATAGTTGGCGGGGAAGGTGGTGGAGATGCCCGGTCCGCCATTGGTCAGCGCAACTACGAGATCAAAAGTCTTGATGGCGAATTGCAGCAGCACCACCGAGACCGCGATGAAGATCGGCGCGATCGTGGGCAAGATCACCTTGACGTAGATCCGCACCCGGCTAGCGCCATCGATCTGCGCCGCCTTGACGATGTCGGTGTCAACCGAGCGAAGTCCGGCGAGAAACAACGCCATCGCGAAGCCGGAGGATTGCCAGACGCCAGTGGCGATGATCGCATAGATCGCGGTGTCGCGGTTGGTCGTCAAGCGGAACGTGAAGTCGCTCCAACCAAAGCTTCTGACCATGAATTCGATGCCTGCGTTCGGGCTGTAGATCCAGCTCCACACCGCGCCCGTCACCACGAAAGAGACCGCGAGCGGGTAGAGGAAGATCGTGCGCCAGACCGATTCGGCGCGCACGCGTTGATCGATCGCGATGGCGAGCGCGAGGCCGACGGCGAGCGACAACACGACGTAGAATGCGCTGAAGAAGAACAGATTGCTGTAGGCGATCTTCCAACGAACGTTGGACCAGAGGTCGAAATAGGGTTTCAGTCCGACGAACTGGTAGGTGGGCAGCAGGGAAGAGTTGGACATCGAGATGTAGAGCGTCCAACCCGTGAATACGAAGACATAGACGAAGCTGGCGATCAACGAGGGCGCGATCACGAGGATCGGGGTCCAGGTTGCGATCCGGTCGCGCCAGCGGGGGCGAGCGATGTCGGTGATGAGCGTCGTGGTGGATGTCATGGTTGATCCCTTCTCCCTTCTTTGTCCGGGTTGAGGGGTTGCGACTTCAAGCGCTGGCAGGGATCGGCGACTGCGCGCCGATCCCATCGTCTCCCCCAGTAGGAGCAGCCTACTTCTGCGAATCCACCGCGTCGGCCATC
>JAYTRP010000680.1:0-2900 GCA_043746145.1 Hyphomicrobiales bacterium
AATCAGGCCGCCGCCGACCCGGACTGGTGCGATCTTAGCGGCGAGCCCCCTCGCGTCCGTCTCGACCGCGACGGCGCAGAGCGTGGCGGCGCCTGTCGCGGGCGCGAACCGTGCAGAGGGCAGTTTGCGGACGAAACGGCGCACCGGTTCGCTCTTTTCCATGCCGATCACGGAATCATAGTCGCCGGTCATGCCGACGTCGGTCAGGAAACCCGTTCCGCCCGGCAGCACGCGCGCGTCCGCGGTCGGCACGTGCGTATGCGTGCCAGCGACCAGCGTCGCGCGGCCATCGACATAATGAGCGAATGCCTGTTTTTCGCTGCTCGCCTCCGCATGGAAGTCGACGATCGCCACGTCGCACCCCTGCCCTATCGCGCAAGCGGCAAATTCCTGGTCGATACGTTGGAACGGGTCGTCCAACGCATCCATGAAGACGCGGCCCATCATGTTGACGACCAGCACCCGCGCGCCATTCGCAGCGGTTAACACGTTGGCGCCGAGCCCTGGGGCGCCAGGGGGAAAATTGGCGGGGCGAATCAGCCGCGGTTGGCGCTCGATAAAGACAAGCGCCTCCTTCTGGTCGAAGGCATGGTTTCCAAGCGTCACGGCGTCAGCGCCGGCAGACAGGAAATCCTGCAGGATCGATTCGGTAATCCCAAAGCCGCCCGCGGCGTTCTCGCCATTGACGACGATGAAATCGAGCTTCCAGCGCGCGCGAAGCAGCGGAAGATGCGTAAGCGCCGCGGCGCGGCCCGCGCGCCCCACGACATCGCCGACCAGCAGCAGCCGCATCAGCGGATCGCTCGCGCATCGATGAGTTCGTGTTCAGTCAAAACATAGTCCAGCGGCTGATCGTGGTCTTCGCAGGGGACCGCCTCCACTTCGCACGCCGAGTACGCAATTCCAATCGCGTGGATCGGCTTTTGGCCGCGAAGACGGGCAAGCGAACGGTCGTAATGACCCGCGCCATAGCCAATGCGATGACCGCGCCGATCGAACGCCGCAAGCGGAACGAACAGCATGTCGGGATCGACTTCGGGCGCGTCGGGCAATGGTTCGGGAATATTCAAGGCGCCCTTAACCGTTGGCTCGCCTGGACTCCACCGTCTGAATATCAGCGAGGCCGCGCGGGACACCGTCACCGGCAACGCCGTAACGAAACCCTCTCTCGCTAGCACGGCCAGCAGCCCAAGCGTGTCAGGCTCATCCCGGATCGGATGGAACGCGGAAACAATTCGGGGCCGGTGTCGAAAGGCGAGTTGCGTTCCCTGCTCTATCAGCCGCAACGAAAAACCAATGCGGACGGCAGGATCCAGCGCTCGGCGGCGCTCGAGCGCAGCAACCCGGAGTTCAAATTTGCGTTCGGCAAAAGAAGTCATTCGCCAAACTTGTAAACGGTAAGCGCGGAGCCGAGCAAGCCGTCGGACGGTGATCCCGGGCGCCTACGTGAGTAGGTGGGCGCCGTGTACCCAAGCCCACGGGCAAGGACAGGGACAGCTCCCATGGGAGTCGTATGGCCCCGAGGAATATAGTCCTAACGGGCCCCCCAGCTTCGCAATCTTCTATTTAGACGGCCTGGACGCATTTGGCTAGGGCCAAGCGCGAAAGATGCGGCCAAGAACGAGGGCAAGAACGTGGGCGAGAACGTGGGCGAGAACGTGGGCGCCAGTGACCTCATCCCCGAACCCTGGGCATCATGATCATGTCCCATGGGCTCGGCATTTCGCCGCAACGCACATGCACCAATGCGGGCTCGTCGCGCGCGAACGCGATCTCTAGCGCCTGACGCAGCGATGGGGGGTCGCTCACGCGATACGCGGCGACGCCGAACGCCTCGGCGACCTTCGCGAAGTCGGGATTGGCGAGATCGGTGGCGATGAAGCGGCTCCCGAAATTCTGTTGTTGCAGCAACTTGACGTTGCCAAACAACGCATTGTCGAACACGACGACGACCACGCCAAGACGATGCAGGACGGCGGTCGCGAGTTCGCTCATCTGGTAGAGGAAGCCCCCGTCTCCCGCCGTCGCCAGCACCGCGCGATGGGGTAGCGCGGCCTTGACCCCGAGCGCAGTCCCGTAGCCCCAGCCGAGATTGTCCTGGTAGCCCGGCGATAGATAGGTCCGCGGCGCGTAGACCGGGAAGGCGAGCCGCGCGGCAAAGCCGATCTGCGTGACTTCATCCACCAATATGCCATCATCGGGCAGCGCTTCGCGCATAGCGCGCAAGTAGCTCATCTGCGGTTCGAGCTGAGAAAGACGATCGGCAAGCCAGGCGCGGGCGCCTCTCAATTCGTCGTCCTGGCCTTTGCGGCGTAGATTATGCGCGGGGATGCGGTCGAGCAGCGCGCCTGCATGAGTGGCGGCATCGCCGATAAGGGCGACCTCCGGCCTCGCCCAGCGTTCCGGCTCCTCGGGCGAGATGTCGAGACGAACAATCTTCAGGTCGTCGTCGACGCCCCATTCGCTTTGCTGGATCAAGAGACGCGTGCCGATCGCCAGCACGGCGTCCGCCTCGCGCCACAGCCGATGACCGATGGGCAAATTAACGCTGAGCCGATGGCGCGCGGAAACCACGCCCTGCCCACGCCGATAGGCGATCACCGGCGCTTCCAGCATTTCCGCAAGCGCGGTCACCTCCGCTGAAGCATCCTGCGCGCCGCCGCCGACCACGATCAGCGGCCTTTTGGCGCCGCCCAGCAGCTTCGCCGCACGCTCGACCGCTTCGTAATCCACCGGGGGGGGCGAAAGAATACGTGCGGGCTCCGCCGGGCCGATCGGTCCGCGGCGACCCCAAACGTCGATCGCACATTCGACGATCGCGGGGCCGCGGCGCCCCTCTAAGCACGCCGTCAGCGCCTCGTTGATTCGGCGCGGCGCTTCGAACGGCGCGCGGATACGCT
>JAYTRP010000681.1:0-2898 GCA_043746145.1 Hyphomicrobiales bacterium
ATCGCGGCGCCTGCGGCGGAAAACAGCATCAGCGCAATGTTTTCGTAGAGGCGCGTATCGGGCTGGGTCAGGCCGCGCCGCCGCCCGAGCCAGAGCAGCGAGACAAAGTTGATCCAGGCGCCCGCAGCGGTTCCCAGGGCGAGACCGACCGGGCCCATCGACCCTGCAAGGGTCACCTTCAATATGACGTTGAAGGCCAAGCCGATGAAGTAGCAGTTCATCGGCGTCCGTGTGTCGCCGCGCGACTGGAAGGTCGCGACCGCGGAGCGAATCAGCACCATCGGCGCCAACCCCAGGCCATAGGCCGCAAGCACCGCCGCGGAACGATCCGCCGCGACGGCATTAAAGGCGCCGCGCATATAGGCGCCGCGGACCAGTTCGTCCGGGATCATGAGGAAGCCGACCAGGAATGGCGCCGAAAGCGCCAGCGAGAGCGATATGGAGCGGTTCTGCGCTTTAACGGCGCCTGCTGCATCGCCAACCGCGAGGCGGCGCGTCATTTCCGGCAGCAGCACGGTGCCAGCCGCAACGCCGATGATCCCTAGCGGCAACTGATAGAGTCGGTCCGCGTAGCTCAAGGCCGACACAGCGCCCGTCGGCATCCAGGAGGCCAAGAACGTATCGGCGAGAATGGCTATCTGCTGCCCCGCCGATCCCACCACCGCCGGCCCAAGCGCCCGAAAGAACTGGCGCACATCGACGTCGAGCTTGGGAAAAGCGAATCGCTCCATTACGCCGCGCCGCCTCGCCTCCCAGACGAGAAGCGCAAGTTGCGCGACGCCAGAGGCGACGACGCCCCAGCTCGCCGCAACACCCGCGTTCGGAAAAAGAAAAGCGAGCGCCAAAAACGCCATCACAAAAAGATTGAGCAACACCGGCGCGAAGGCGGGAATGGCGAAATAGCCGTTTGCGTTGAGCGTGCCCGAGTGCAGCGTCACCAGCGTAATCAGCCCGAGATAGGGAAACATGATTCGCGTCATGGTCACCGTCATCGCAAATTTTTGAGGATCGGCGCTGAACCCGGGCGCCGTCGCCCCGACAAATTGCGGCGCGTAAACAAGCGCCAGCGCGAGCAGCGCAATTTGCGATAGCGACAGAAACGTGAGTATCCGGCTGGCGAAAAGGGTCGCGCGAAGCTTACCCTGCGTTGTCAAAACTCTGGAATAAGTCGGCACGTAAGCCGAATTGAACGCGCCCTCGCCAAAAATTGCCCGAAACTGGTTTGGCAGGCGAATCGCCGCGAAATAAGCGTCCGACATGACGCCGGCGCCCATCAGTGCGCTGATCACGATTTCGCGCAGGAATCCCGTGACGCGAGACAGCGCGGTGAGACCGCCGACGGAAAAAAAGTTTCTGTACAAATCGCGCTCGATTGGCCTACGGGGCGTTTAGCGGGAATCGCGCTCGTCACGCCATAATCTTAAATCTAGACGTTGCGGCTTAACGTGGCCTTGGCGCGAGGCCAAGGGTCAGCTAAAGAGCGAGGCCGCTGGAGATCGAGGCTACGGCCATCGATTAAGTCTGTTCCTTGAGAAGAGAACTTGACGCCTCTGCCGGCGCTGTTAGGGAACCCGTGATGGAAGAGGCTGAAGCGACGCAAGGCAATGACGCGCCGGAGAGCGCGGCGCCCGCGCCGACACCGGAGCTGCCAGCTCCGATTGTCGACTGGTCGCACTATCGCGGCTTTCAGGCGGTCGAGGAGCCCGGCTCCGAGACGCCGGAGCGGCCCGAGAATTACTCCGAACAGCTCGCTAAGGAATTGTCGGCGCGCGTGACGCGATTTGCGCAGTCGGTCGACGATTCAATCGTGCTGGCGAGCGACGGCGTAATGCGCTGGCTTGGCGATCCCATCGCCCGGGTGGCGGCTGGCGAAGACTTGCTGAAGCCGCGCGTGATCCTGCTCGCCGACGACGCGCTCACGCCGGAAGACCGCGCGACTGTCGAAACGCGGCTGTCCCTATGGATTGCTGCGCACGTGCGCAAAGTGCTGGGCGCCCTGGAGGCGCTGCAGGACGCGTCCGACCTCCCAGAATCGGCACGCGAAATCGCGCGCGCGATCGTGCAGGCGCTCGGCGTATTGGAGCGCGACCGTGTACGCTCGCAGGTGAAAACGCTCGACCAGAATGCTCGTTCGGGCCTACGAAAGCTCGGCGTGCGCTTCGGCTCGCTTTATCTCTACGTGCCAATCCTGCTGAAGCCGGCCGCTCGCGCGCTTTGCTCGCAATTGTGGGCTTTGCGGCGCGGAACCGAGCCCGGCTCGGAAATTCTGCTGGCCTACGCCTCGGCTGGCCGCACCTCGTTCGCGAACGAAGGCGTTCTGTCGCCCGACACCTATCGCGTGGCGGGATTCCGCCTATGCGGCGAACGTATCGTGCGGGTCGACATTATTGAGCGTCTGTCGGACCTGATTCGGGCAGCGATTCCCGACCACATGCGGTCAGGCTCCCGAGCGCCCTCTGACGCCTACGGCTTTGTCATCTCTCCACAAATGACCTCGCTGACGGGTTGTGCGGGCGAGCCGTTCGCCTCGATCCTGCGTTCGTTGGGTTTTGAGAGCCACAAGGTAAAGCGATCGGAGTTTGAGGCGGCGAACCGAAAGGCTCCGACGGAACCGATTCGGGCGACCGCTACCCCACCGACCGAGTCGGCCGGAGACGCGCCGCCGCCCGGGGTCGACCCAGAGGCAGCGGCCGAGATGTCCGCGAGCGAAGAGATGGACATTGCGCGCGCCGAGAACGCGGGCGATTCGTCGCGAGACGTCGGGTCGTTGGAGCATTCCGACGACGCTCCCGAGACAATGGCTGAGCTCGATTTGCATCGCGAGGCGGAGACGCCCAGCGATGATGGCGCCGAGGCTATCGCATCGGAGCCAGAGTTAGTTGAAATCGAAGCCGAAAC
>JAYTRP010000682.1:0-2893 GCA_043746145.1 Hyphomicrobiales bacterium
CAATAATAGTCAATTCCGCAATCACTTTTATGAGCTGCTGGAGTTTTTTGTACGTTCAACGGGACATGACGATTCTAAATAAGACTGAGAGAGAAAAACTCCCAGTCATCGGGATTCCAGACCTGAACGTCGCTTACCATCGACGGGACCCCATTATATTCTAATACTTGAGAAAAATAGATAGAAACAATTAAACACTTGTTACTTCGCAGCCCGACGGCTGCTCATTTGCAAGCGCTCCGGTTTCGGTCTTAATTCTCTCATGATCGCGAACCCAGGCTTATACTCTTACCTCAACGACGCCGTGAAGCGCTGGATTTTCTTGCACGCGTCTTCGAGCACGCCGAGCGAAGTCGCGTAGGAGACGCGGAAGTTCGGGCCTTGGCCGAATGCCGAACCCTGCACCGCCGCGACCCCTTCGGCTTCGAGCAACTCGCTAACGAAGTCTACGTCGTTTTCAAGCACCTTGCCCGACGGCGCCTTGCGCCCGATCGCCTCCGCGCAGGAGGGATAGACGTAGAACGCGCCCTCGGGCTTTGGGCATTTCAGGTGCTGCGCCTGACCCAGCATCGAGACGACGAGGTCGCGCCGTTCCTCGAAGGCTGCGCATGATTTCGGGATGAAGTCCTGCGGCCCCGTGAGCGCCTCGAGCGCGGCCCATTGCGCGATCGTGCAAGCGCCCGACGTCTGCTGGCCCTGCACCATGTCCATCGCCTTGATGAGCTCAGCCGGGCCGGCGGCGTAACCGATTCGCCAACCTGTCATCGCATAGGCCTTGGAGACGCCGTTCATCGTCAACGTGCGCGGCTTCAACGCGGGCTCGACCTGCACGGGCGTGGTGAACTCGAAGTCGCCGTAAACAAGATGCTCATACATGTCGTCGGTCAGCACCCAGACGTGGGGATGGCGCATCAGCACGTCGGTCAGCGCCTTCAACTCGGCGCGCGAATAGGCGGCGCCCGAGGGGTTTGAGGGCGAGTTGAGGATGACCCATTTGGTGCGCGGAGTGATAGCGCGGTCAAGATCCCCGGCGGTCAGCTTGAAGCCGTTCTCCAACGTGGTCGCTACGATGACGGGCGTGCCGCCGTTGATCGCCACCATCTCGGGATAGCTGACCCAGTATGGCGCCGGCACGATCACCTCGTCGCCGGGGTTCATCGTGACCAGGAAAGCATTATAGAGGATCTGCTTGCCGCCCGTTGCGACGATCGTGTCGGCGGCCTTGTAATCGAGCCCGTTCTCGCGCCGAAACTTCTGCGCGATCGCCTCGCGCAGCGGGGGGATGCCGAGCACGGGGGGATATTTGGTCTCGCCGCGGCGAATGGCGTCGATCGCAGCATTTTTGATGTTGTCAGGCGTGTCGAAATCCGGCTCGCCGACCGAAAGCGAGATGATGTCGCGTCCCTTCGCTTTCAGGTCGCGCGCCTTCTGCGTGACCACCATGGTCGCGGAAGGCTTTACGCGCGAAAGGACGTCGGCAAGGAAGGCCATCTCTCGAGTTCCCTGAGGTTGAGAATGCGGCGCACCATAGTTTTGCGTTCGCGCGCGCGCAACCCGTTTAGGCGCTAATCTGACATTTGTGTTTTGCTGCGGATAAATGTCGTTGACACGCAGGATGTGATGCGGCAACGCTAGCGGCGTCCTCATCCGAGCGCCACAGCACCGACTATGCCCAAAGCCCTTTTCATCGATCCCGCATTGTTGCGCAGCCCGTCGCGTCTGCTGTTCCCCGACATACCCATTCACGCCTACTGCACACCGCTAGCCGACGAGCGGACGGCGCGAGGCGATGCGGCGCTTGTACGCGTGTTGCGGCACATGATGTTCATCCGCGAATTCGAAAGCATGCTCGGCGCTTACAAAGCCACGGGCGCGTATGCCGGCATGGCCTATATTTACAAAGGCCCCGCGCATCTCTCGATTGGCCACGAGGGAGCCGCGGTCGGCGCCGCGCTCTCGCTCGAACCCTTCGACCACATTTACGGCAGCCACCGCAGCCATGGCGAGTTCATCGCCAAGGGCCTCTCGGCGATCGACAAACTGCCCCCCGCCTCGTTGCAGGGCGTGATGGAGAGCTATCGCGGCGGCTCGCTGCTGCGGACCGTCGAGCGCCACATCGGCGGCGCCGACGAGACGGCGCTTGGCGAGGCGTTCCTCTTGTTCGGGCTACTGGCCGAAATCTTCATGCGCGCCAACGGTTTCAACGGCGGAATGGGCGGGTCGATGCACGCGTTCTTTCCGCCCTTCGGCGCCTATCCCAACAACGCGATCGTCGGCGCATCCGCCGGCATCGCGACCGGCGCCGGGCTCGCCAAGAAGGTCCTTGGCGGCGGCGGCATTGCCGTCGCCAATGCAGGGGACGGTTCGACCGGTTGCGGGCACGTCTGGGAGGCCATGAATTTCGCGGCTATGGCGCAATATCGCACGCTCTGGGAACTCGCGCCCAAAGGCGGCCTTCCCGTGCTGTTCTTCTTCAACAATAACTTTTACGCCATGGGCGGCCAGACCATCGGCGAGACGATGGGGTGGGACCGGCTCTCGCGCATTGCGGCAGCCGTCAACCCTCAAGCGATGCACGCGGAGACGGTGGACGGAACCAACCCACTCGCCGTCGCCGACGCGGTCGCACGCAAGCGCGCGTTGCTGATTGCAGGCGAAGGCCCGGCGTTGCTGGATGTCGAATGCTACCGCAGCCTGGGTCATTCCACCACCGACGCGAATGTCTATCGTACCAAGGAGGAGATTGAACTCTGGGCGGCGCATGACCCAGTCAGCGCCTACGCTCGAGCATTGATCGATGGGGGCGTCCTGGGCGCGAGCGACGTCGCAGCGTTGCGCGTGGAAGTCGCCGAGACGATCCGCAAAGTGACCAAGGCGGCGATCGACCCCGCGA
>JAYTRP010000683.1:0-9027 GCA_043746145.1 Hyphomicrobiales bacterium
GGCGCTGATCGAACCGATGGGCGCCGAGCGCAAGAACCGCATGTTCGACCTCCTTGTTCGCCTAGGATTTACAGAAATCGAGGTCGCCTTTCCATCGGCTTCGCAAACTGATTTCGATTTCGTGCGCTCAATCATCAATGGCGGCAAAGTGCCCGATGGCGTCGCGATTCAAGTGCTGACGCAATGCAGGCCTGAGTTGATTGAACGGACGTTCGAGGCGGTGAAGGGAGCAAAGAGGGTCATTCTACATTTTTACAACTCGACCTCGACGCTACAACGTGACGTGGTGTTCCGTACCGACGTAAATGGCGTCCGCGAAATCGCCGTCGCCGCAGCTCGCCAAATAAAAGTGCTTGCGGCGCGCGCGCCCGAGACGGAATGGATTTTCGAGTATTCGCCGGAAAGTTTTACGGGCACCGAATTGGAGGTCGCGCTGGAGATCTGCGAAGCGGTAAAGGAAGTGATCCAGCCTACACGCGAAAATCGGTTGATCCTCAATCTGCCCGCCACCGTCGAGATGGCGACGCCTAATACCTACGCTGATATGTTTGAGTGGTTCGGCGGCAAGATCTCCGGCCGCGAGACGGTGATTCTCTCGGTCCACCCTCACAATGATCGAGGCACCGCGGTAGCAGCGGCGGAACTCGCGCTGATGGCCGGGGCGGACCGCATCGAGGGCACGCTTTTCGGCAATGGCGAGCGCACGGGAAACGTCGACATCGTGACCCTGGCTCTCAATCTCTTCACCCAAGGAGTCGATCCCCGTCTGGACCTTTCCGACATCAATCAAATTCGCGAAACGGTCGAGCATTGCAACCAATTGCCCGTCCATCAACGCCATCCCTACGTTGGCGAGCTTGTGTACACAGCGTTTTCGGGCTCGCATCAGGATGCAATCAAGAAGGGGTTCGAGGCGCAGGAAAAGCGCAACGAACCTTTGTTTCAGGTGCCCTATCTGCCCATCGACCCCAAAGACGTCGGGCGCAGCTATGAGGCGGTGATCCGCATCAACAGCCAATCGGGGAAAGGCGGCATCGCCTATCTGCTAAAGACGGACCGCGGACTCGATTTGCCGCGCGCGTTGCAGGTTGAGTTTTCCAAAATTGCGCAAGCGAAGATGGACGAAGAGGGTAAGGAATTGTCGTCAGACGATATCTGGCGCCTTTTCCAGCAAACTTATTATCTGGTTGACGCGCCGATGACGCTCGTCAAACAACAGGTTTCACCAACCGGACCCGACAATCGCGAATTGATCGCCAAACTGCGCAAAGCCGACGGCGCCGTTTTAACGATTGAAGGCGAGGGTAACGGTCCCATCGACGCATTTGTGGATGCGCTAAAGAAGGGCCTTAACGTCGAGTTCTCGTTCTTAGATTATCATGAACATGCAGTGGGGCGCGGCGCGAACGCAACGGCCGCCAGCTACGTCGAAATTCAGGATCAACTGGGTCATGTGGTGCAGGGCGTTGGCCTCGACCCCAGTATCGTAACCTCATCGCTGAAGGCGATACTCAGCGCTGTCCAAAGACTGATAGCGCGGGGATAAATCGCGCTTATTGCCGTAGTCTCTCCAGCGTTCGCGTCGAGGCGCGCCCATTCGCCTCCATGCCCGCTTTGGTTTGAAAATCGGCGAGCGCGGCTCTCGTTTTCATGCCGATCTCCCCGTCCGGCGTGCCGACGTCATAACCTTTCTTCGCCAACAGCGCCTGCACTTCACGGCGATCTGCACGTGACAATGGCGGATCGTCGGTTGGCCATGCGGTCTGGATTCCGGGCCCTCCAGCCAGCCTTTGCGCGAGGATCGCAGCGGCCAAAGCATAGGACTCTGCCGCATTGTAACTGTAAATCGCATCGAAGTTCCGGGTCACGAGGAACGCCGGTCCGCTCTTGCCCGCCGGAAGCATCAGCCCCGCCGCCGGGCCAGAAAGCTCACGCCCATCCATTCGCGTAAGCCCGCGCCCCGCCCAGAACGACATGGGATGCCGACCTTTCCGCCCCGAAGGTCCGTCATAGTCTGAGGGAAGCTTCACTTCCAACAGCCACGGCTCGCCGGTCTCCCAGCCGCTCTTGCGCAAATAATTGGCTGTTGATCCGAGTGCGGCGGCGGCGTTGTCAATGATGTCCTTGCCGGACCCGTCAAGATCGACGGCAAGGCGCAGAAAAGTCGAGGGCATGAATTGCGTTTGCCCGAAGGCGCCCGCCCATGAGCCTCTGAGTTTTTCCAGCGGAATGTCGCCGCGATCGACGATCTTCAGCGTCGCCATTAGCTCGCCGCGAAAAAAACTCGGCCGACGTGACGGCGAACAGGCCAATGTGGTCAGCGACTGCACCAGCGGCCATTTGCCAGTCTTGTCGCCGAAGTTGGACTCGACTCCCCAGATCGCCGCGATCGCAAATTTGCTTACGCCGAACTTTTCTTGCGCCAGCGTTAGGGCGCGCGCTTGCTCCGCCATCGCCTTCTTTCCATCCGCAACCCGTTCGTCGTCGGCGAGCGCGGCGATATAATCCCAGATCGGAGTCTTGAACTCAGGCTGAACTTTCTCCAGCTCCAAAATCTTCGGGTCGGCCTCGACGGGGTCAAGGGCGGTCGCAGCCGTGTGCGACGAAATGCCTTTCCGCACGGCCTCCTCTTTCAGCTCTTGCTTGCACGAGGAAAAATCGGCGCGCGCCGCGGTCGAGACGAGCAATAAGGCGGCGAGGCCGAGGCTTCTTCGAATCATTTGTCCGCTCCCTTGTTGCGCATCGGCACGAATGGGGCCTAAAAATTTACGCCTCTTTAACCCTGGAGGGGAACATTTCTTGCTCCGGCAATGTCGATTTTGCGTGAGTTAGCGATGACTTTCGAAGATTTGGGTCAGTCTCGCACGGTGCTCGCCGTGCTGCATCAGGCGCATTCGACGACAGGCCGCATCGGGCGGTTGCTGAAAGCGCTGGGCTATCGGATTGACGCCAGACGCCCTTCCCTTGGCGATCCCCTACCACCCACGATGGCGCACCATGCGGGCGTAATCGTCTTCGGCGGCCCCATGTGCGCCAACGATTCGCACGACTGGCTCCAGCAGGAACTCGAATGGCTGGGAGTTCCTTTACGCGAGGAAACACCGTTTCTCGGTATCTGTCTCGGCGCTCAGCTTATCGCGCGCCGATTGGGCGCTCGCATTCACGTCGGCGAAGGCAAGCGCGGCGAGATGGGATACTACCCGCTTCTGCCCACGCCCGAAGCGGACGAATTGTGTGGCGAGCCGTTTCCGCGTCATGTTTATCACTGGCATTTCGACGGCTTTGACTTGCCCGCCGGAGCGCGAAGCTTGGCGATCGGTTGTGAACGTTTTCCCAATCAAGCGTTCCGCTATAATGGCAATGTCATTGGTCTGCAGTTCCACCCGGAAGTCACCTACCAGATGATGTGTCGCTGGACGGTCCGCGGCGCCCATTGCCTCAATGCCGAAGGCGCCCGCCCCGCGTACGAGCATCTCCACGGATGGCTCCAGCATGATGCGGCGGTCGATCGATGGCTTTCTGCATTTCTCGCCGTCTGGGCGCGAGACGGGCTTCGCGCGCCGTCGCATCCCGCCTTCGCATTCGCGGCGGAATAGGCGTTAGAACAGGCTGGGTTCTCTCTCGGTCGGCTTTCGCGTCCGGGTTCGGATGGCCTTCGACGACGGCGTCACGACTGCGAGATCGCCGTCAGAGAAGCGCAGCGTAATGGCTCCCGCCGACCGGGCCGCTTCGGCATCCCTCAAAAGGCGGCCGCTCGCATCCAGCGCCATGGCGTATCCTCGCGCCAAAACCGCGCGATAATTCACGGCTGCGAACACGTTTGTTACGCTGAGCGCCTGCACGCGCCGCATTTGCAACACGCGCCGTGCGGCCGAGTTCAGCCGAAAACGGGCGAGCTCAACTTCCCGCGCCGATCGCCGGTGTATCCCCTGCGCTTCGGCCAGTCTCTGCGCCCAGCGCGATTTCGTCGTTTCGAACTCGTCCCTTCGTCGCGTCTTAAATCGATGCATCGCCGGCCAACGTCCCGCTACCGCCTTGTCGAGCCGTCCACGCTCGCGCTCGATCCAGGCTTTTCGTCCAGCGTCAAGCCGCCCCCCCGCCGCCCGCGCGCGCTCCCCAAGTCGCGCCAGCCGCAAAAGCGGGGAATGTCGTTCCAGCCGTCCGCTGAGCGCCGCAACCGCCAGCCGCCCTGACGCCAAACCCACCGCCCTCGCTGCCCGGACGCGATCGCCAAGCGCGTCAACGCGCTGCACTCTTGACGAAACGAGCACCCCCGACGTTGAAAGCGCGCGCGCCGTCGCGCGAAACTGCGCGCGGCGCTCGCGCACGAGCCGCGCAAGCGCAGCTATTCCTCGTGCTTCGCTCTGCGCCACCCGTACAATTAGCTCCGCTCTCACCGGCACGCACATTTCTGCCGCGGCCGTCGGCGTGGGCGCACGCAGGTCGGCGGCGTAATCGAGCAAAGTCCAGTCGGTCTCATGGCCAACCGCCGAAATCAGCGGCACGACGCTCGCTACCGCCGCCCGAACAACGATTTCCTCGTTGAAACACCATAGATCTTCCAGTGCGCCGCCGCCGCGCGCAACCACAATCAAGTCAGGTTGCGAAATGAAGCCCGCTCCCTGAAGGGCGTTTAACCCCAGTATCCCGGCCTCGATCTCCTCCGCCGCACCTTCCCCTTGGACCCTCGCGGGCCACAGGATCACCCGAGTGGGAAAGCGGTCGGCAAGTCTGTGTAAAATGTCGTGAATCACAGCACCGGTTGGCGAAGTCACGATCCCGATGATGCGGGGCAGAAATGGCAACGTTCGTTTGCGTGCGACGTCGAACAGCCCTTCCGCCGCGAGCATCACCCGCCGCGCTTCGAGCAATGCCATAAGCGCACCGACGCCAGCGGGCTCAAGCTGCTCCACGACGATTTGATAGGCCGACTTGCCCGCAAATGTGGTGATCTTGCCCGTCGCGATCACCTCGAGGCCTTCTTCAGGTTTAAATTTTAGTTTGTTGAAAGTCGTACGCCAAACCACGGCGTCCAGCCGCGCGCCCTCGTCCTTAAGAGAAAAATAGGCGTGGCCTGAGGCGTGCGGGCCGCGATAGCCCGAGATTTCGCCGCGCACTCGCACCACCCCGAAACGCTCTTCCAACGTGCGCTTGAGCGCGCTCGAGAGCTCGGAAACCGTTATTTCCGCAGCGTTGGTGGCGGGTAGGGTTTGCGTCATGGGCTGTTTACGCTTTATCCTTGAAGCCTGAGTCGGTCGCCATCTTAACGCCGCGTTCGGCCCGCACCAGCTTGGCAGGAAGGGTCGGTTGGCCGACAGGAGAATTTGTTGACGTCGATAGGGCGAGCGTTTGATAACTTCCGCAGTCCGCTTCTTTTGCTCGCGGCAGGCTTCGCAACGTTCCTTTTGATTTCGCCCGAGGCTGAAGCGAACGGGGAATGCGACCGATTGCGCCGCGCAATTGCCGACGCCTCGCATGGCCCGAGCGCACAGTTTCAAGCTGCGGCCGAACGCCAGCGGTCAGAGATCGACCGCACCGTCGCTTATGCGCGGCAGATCGGTTGTGAAAATCAGAAATTTTTGATATTTGGTTCAGATCCGCCGGCGCAATGCGGTGAGATCAAATCGCAAATCGGCCGTATGCGCGCCAATCTCGAGGATCTCCATTCGCGCGCCGGTGGGGGCGCAAATGGGCGTGGGGAGATGGTCGCGCGTTACAGTTCCGAATGCAGCGGCAAGCCCGATAAGACGCCAGGGTTGATCGACGCCTTGTTCGGCAATCCCAGATTAGCGGAACCGCAGCAGCAGCCGCTCACCCCCGATTCCGATATGGAGCCGCAGCAGTCCGACAAAATCGTCCAATCGACCGGCGAAGCGCGCGCCGGAGGCGAGGCCGTATGCGTACGCTCCTGCGACGGCGCGTTCTTCCCTGTCACCTATTCGGCTGGGGGTTCGCAGCTCGATTCGCTAGCCGACCGATGCCGTGCTCTCTGCCCGGCGACAGAGACCACACTCTACACTTTGCCGGTAAACGGACAGATCGAACAGGCCGTTTCGATCAACGGTGCTAGGTACATGGATAGCCCCACGGCCTTGCGTTACCGTAAGTCGTTCGACGCCGCATGTTCGTGCCGCCGACGCGGCCAGACATGGGCGAGCGTTTTGGGTCCGGCTGAACAATTGCTGGGCGACCAAAATAAGTCCGACATCATCGTCGACGGCAAAAAGGCCGAAGAGCTTTCTAAGCCTACATTACCGGATGCGTTGAAACTCAAGGCGCTGAAGTCGCCCAAACCTGCTCCCATCGCCGCCACTGATGGCGGTAAGACCGACGCCAACGGCGTCGATATGGCGTTACGCGACGCGACAGCCACGATAAGCCGTGAGGTTTCTGGCATTGGCGGCTCCACCGACACGAAGGTTGGACCCGTCGGCGCGGACCAAGGCAAGATGTTAGACGTGACAGGCTCGGATGGCGTTAAGAAGAAGGTCCGCGTAATTTCAAATTGATCCATATCGGGGGCTATTTTAGCTATTCGATCCGCGAATTGTCCGAGCCCTGTTGGCGCGGGGGAAATGAATAGGCCGTTGGTAGCAAAGATGAATTTGCTACATATGATCGGCATTGGTATTTTACGTTCTGTTATTTTGGAAAAGTCTGCAAAATAGGGTTGAAAATCCTCGAGATATTTTTATTGGTCGATGCGCTCAATTGCAGGGATTGATTCATGCCCGCACCCGTTCCCGTTTCTCCACTAGCTCCGAAGTCTTATCCTCATTTGCCGATTATCGAGGGCGTGCGATTTGCAAGCGTAGCCGCAGGGCTGCGCTATCCCGGTCGCGCCGATGTGACGATGGCGATATTCGATTCGCCTGCCCAGGTGGCCGGCGTGTTCACCCTCAGCAAATGCCCGTCCGCACCTGTTGACTGGTGCCGGGCCAAATTGAAAGGTGGACTGGCGCGGGTGCTTGTCGTGAACTCCGGCAACGCCAACGCTTTTACCGGCCATCGCGGCATTGCGGCTGTTGAAGAAATAGGCGCTGCGGTCGCCAAAACGACGGGCGCCTCGCCAGACCAATTGTTCATGGCGTCGACGGGCGTCATCGGGGAACCGATTGAGGCTGCTCGTATTACGAACGTGCTCGATACGCTTATCCGTGAAGCCAAACCAGACGCGATGTTGGCGGCCGCGCGCGCCATCATGACCACGGACACTTATCCCAAGGTCGCCAGCCGAACTGTCAAACTTGGCGACACGGACGTCTCGATCAACGGCATGGCGAAAGGCGCGGGGATGATAGCCCCCGACATGGCGACGATGTTGTCGTTCGTCTTCACGGACGCGCCTATCGCGGCGCCCGTTCTACAGAGCATGCTTTCAAAATCGGTGCAGAGCAGTTTCAACTGCATCACGGTCGATAGCGATACTTCGACGTCCGACACATTGATGATTTTCGCCACCGGCGCAGCGGCCTCGCGCGGGGCGCCATCTATCGCGGACGCTGACGACCCACGCCTTTTTGGCTTCCGTCGCGCCCTTGATGACGTGCTGCTCGATCTTGCGCATCAAGTTGTCCGCGATGGTGAGGGCGCCCGCCATTTCGTGGAAGTGCGCGTCGAAGGCGCTGAAACCCCCGAGGCCGCGAAGCGTATTGGAATGTCGATCGCCAATTCCCCGCTGGTGAAGACGGCGATCGCTGGAGAAGACGCGAATTGGGGCCGTGTCGTCGCCGCAGTCGGCAAGGCGGGAGAGAGAGCGGAGCGCGATAAGCTGCAAATATATTTTGGCGACATTCGTGTCGCTCACTCGGGTCTTCGCGATCCTGATTACAATGAGCAATCGACGTCTGCTTATATGAAAAACGCAAATATCGTCGTCACAGTAAAACTCGGAATTGGCGAGGCCGCAGCGACCGTATGGACCTGCGATCTGACCAAGGAATATGTCATCATTAATGGCGACTATCGTTCGTGAAGCTGCTCCTGGTCGTTGCAGCCGCGCTCGTGGATGCGGATCGACGAGTGCTGATCGCACAGCGCCCGGTAGGCAAGACATTAGCTGGGCTGTGGGAGTTTCCCGGGGGAAAGATCGAGCATGACGAGCGCCCGGAGGAGGCGCTGATCCGCGAATTGCATGAGGAACTCGGGATCATGGTGAAGGCGCCGTGTCTGGCGCCGCTTGCCTTCGCAAGCCACCCTTACGACGACTTCCATTTGCTTATGCCGCTTTATGTTTGTCGCAAATGGGAGGGTTTAGTGCGGGCTCTTGAAGGACAGCAGCTCAAATGGGTCGACCCAAAAAGCTTGCGCGATTATCCGATGCCCCCCGCCGACGCACCGCTTATCGCACACCTTATCGACCTGCTAAACTGAAAGGGCGCGCTCTCGCGCGCCCGCAAACCCTTTAGGACTTCGGCTTCTCGCCTTTGGCGGCGATGTCGCCGGACGTTTTGGCGTCAGCTTCACACATATAAGCGCCCTGTTTGGTGGCGCCGTAGCTGTGATGCCCCGCAAAGTGATATTTGTGGGACTTGGTATTGACCCAAACAACCGTGTCGGTCGGGCAATGGCCCTTCGCGTCACCCTCGCTGGTGAACTGGCCCGCGCCCGTGGCTGCTGGCATCACTTTCGCCATCTTCGAGGGCGTTGGCTTGGGAACAATGGGAGCAGGTGTGACCGGCTCGACAGCGGGCGAGACGGGCGTCGGCGTCGCGACCGGGGCTGGCGCCGCCGCAGTTGTCGAAGCATGACGGGTCTTGCAATCTTTAAGGAACTCCGGCCATGTCTGGCCATTCGTCGTCTTGCTGGTTTTGGCGGTCTGCCATTCGGCGCCGCATTCCTTCATGATGCTTTCGGCACGCGCTGGGAGAGCAAACCAGGTACACGCCACCAGAGCCGCCACAAGACCGGCGCCTGCATAAACTTTCGACATGACTGCCCTCCAATATTTCCGCATGCTCATCGCGGTCAATTTTACGGATGCCGTGACGCTGCTGAACTGGGCATGAACAAATTGCGAAATTTCTT
>JAYTRP010000684.1:0-2888 GCA_043746145.1 Hyphomicrobiales bacterium
CATCGTCCTGGGCCAACGCCGAGTAGCGCCAAGCGCCCGGATTGTACACGTCTAGGGCCGACGGGAAGTTCAATATTGAAGCCTTGGCGCAAGATATCGCCGATCGCGCTCGGCGGGGACCGTAGAGCCAGGATCGACGCGAGCACGACGCCGTCGCGATCAACGACGCGGACCCCCTCGCCTGTAGTCCCATAGTCGCGCAGGAGCCCTGCAAAGGACGAGCATGGTTGGAAAAGCGCATCAACCATGGAGCCGCTTTCCCTCGGGATCGACAAATACCGGCGCGACGATTTCGAGCGCATTATCCTCGCCGCGGATGGAATCAAAGCCTCGGACCCGCTCGCCAATCAGCGAAGGCCCCCCCTTCAGCAGCCCAAGTCCGATCCATCGGTTGAAGGTCGGCGAGAAGGCGACCGACGTCATGTACCCCTCGTCCGTCTCAGGTGAAGGCGAGACGCCGATCCCGACGAAATGAGCGCCGGCCCGAAGCCGCTTAGCCGGATCAACGGCAAGGAAACCGACGAGACTCGGCCGATCCGGGTCAACCAACGCAGGCCGCTCAGCCATCACGCGGCCGATGTAGTCTTTCTTTTTCGACATCATCCGGCCAAGCCCGAGGTCGCTGGCGATCGTCTGTCCGTTCAGCTCATTGCCGGCGACATGGCCTTTTTCCACTCGCATGACGCCAAGCGCCTCGGTTCCATAGGCGATGACGCTAAGATCACTTCCGGCCGTCATCAAGCTCCGCGCGAGCGCATCGCCATAGCGCGCCGGCATCGCGATCTCATAAGCAAGCTCGCCCGAAAAGGAGATCCGGAACAGCCGCGCTGGTATTCCACTGCGCTCGAATTCACGCGCCGCCATATAGGGCATCGCCTTGTCGGACAGATCGACATCCCCACCAAAGAACCGCTGCAGCAGGTCACGCGAGCGCGGACCCGCAACGGCATATTGGCTCCACTGCTCGGTGATAGAGACCATCGCCAGATCGAGGTCCGGCCAGAGTATCTGATGACAATATTCGAAATGCTGCATCACCTTCGCGGCGTTGACGGTCGTGGTTGAGAGCACGAAGTTCGTCTCATCGAGCCGAGCGACGGTGCCGTCATCCATGACGAAGCCGTCGTCGCGAAGCATTAGCCCATAGCGCGCCCTTCCCACGGACAGCGTCGAAAGAGTGTTGCAGTAAACCCGATCCAGAAATACGCCGACATCGCGCCCGGAAAGAGCGATCTTGCCGAACGTCGAGACGTCGCAAACACCGACGCTTTAGCGCACCGCGCTAACTTCACGCGAAACGGTCTGTAGCCAATCGGCCTCGTTGGGCCGCGCGAACCATTGCGCGCGCAGCCATGGCCCGGTCTCGACAAAGGTGGCGCCCTGCTCCAGCGCCCAATCATGCCCGGCTGTCCGTCGCGTTGGCTTGAACGATAACCCGCGATGCGGCCCGGCGAAGGCGCCGATGGCGACCGGCGCCTCCGGCGGGCGGAAACGCGTCGTCCCGGTCTGCACAATTGTTCGTCCCGTCAGTTCGGCCAGGATGGCGAGACCCGTGACATTGGACGTCTTGCCCTGATCCGTCGCCATTCCGAGCGTTGTGTAACGCTTGAGATGCTCAACCGACCGAAACCCCTCAAGGGCCGCCTGCTCTATGTCCTTGCGCGTAACGTCGTTCTGCATGTCGACGAAGGCTTTTCCGCGCGATCTCTCGACTTTAAAGTAGGTGATCATCCCTGATGCCTCGGGCGAGGTCTTAACGCCCATGACAGAAAGGGGCGGGTTAGGAGACGATGAGAGCAGTAAATCAACGCGCGTGGGAGACGGAGCCGGCTTGAAGCCGAGCCTTTCGGAGGCCCAGCTCCCCTTAGCGGCGCCGTCGGCAATGCCATCGCTCAGCGTCCACACCCCCGCGCAAGCGCCGGTCGCTTGCATACCGGGCGGCATGGCGCCAGGTAGGAAAGCCGCATGCGCGTTCGACCAGACCGGCTTGTCGCCGAGATGAGTCGCCAAGCCAATCGCGGGATTGTAACCTCCGCTCACCGCCAGCAGATCGACATTGATCGAGATGCGCTGGCCCGCACTCAGCCGAATGTCGACTTTCCGCACATGTTGAAAACCTCTGGCGTCGGTAACCTCGGCGCCCAGATGGATGGCTGTTCCCGGCCCCGCCAGCGCCTGCACAGCCGGCTCGACGGACTTGCGCGGGTCGATCACGGTCACCTCAGCCCCCGCGGCTAAAAGATCAGCCGCCGTGCGCCAACCATCGTCGGTCGCGGTAAACACGGCCGCCCGGCTTCCCGGCAGCGCCGCGAAGCGGTTCAGATAAGTTCTTACCGCCGAGGCGAGCATGACGCCGGGGAGATCGTTGCCGCCAAACACGATTGGCCTTTCCAGCGCGCCGGTCGCCAGGATCGCCTGCCGGGCGACGATCCGCCAAAGCCTCTGGCGCGGTTGATGCGGCGCCGGCTCGGCGAGATGATCGCTGACATGCTCGAGCGCGCCATAAGTCGAGCTATCGTAGACGCCGAACACCGAGGTGCGGCCCATGATGCGCACATTCGGCAGCGCGCGAAGGCGCTGTTCCATCCCTCGGGCCCATTCGGCAGCCGGGGCGCCATCGACGGTCTGGCGTTCGCTATTCGCGCGGCCGCCAAGCCTAAAATCATCGTCGCAGAGGAGAACCCTCGCGCCAGCCTGCCCCGCCGCGAGCGCGCCAGCCAGTCCGGCGGGGCCGCCGCCAATCACCAGCACGTCGCAAAAGGCGGTCGCCTTCTCGTAAGTATCAGGATCAGGCAAGGCGCTCGCGCGGCCCAGGCCAGCGGCGCGTCGGATTAAGGGCTCGTAAACCTTTTCCCAGAAAGCCGCAGGCCACATGAACGTCTTGTAGT
>JAYTRP010000685.1:0-2871 GCA_043746145.1 Hyphomicrobiales bacterium
GGCTTGAGGGTCCAGTGACGCCAGGGTTTCCGAAATGCTCTGCAGGGCCTGAATCTCGACTTCGTCCGCTATACGGTATCGCTTCTTGGGCGCTACGAAGGCTTAAGCGGCAAGGCTTGTTGCGAACAGCAGCGTCGCGCCAAACAGAAACACCAAGACGGCCGCGCTGAACTCGAACCCTCGCGCGACCAAATTGGCCCTAGGGGATTCGCGACCTGCCGCGCGCAAGGCAAGGCTCTTGGCAAAAACCGAGAGTGCTGCGATCGCGCCTGTGGTGACCGCTGTCCCCACTGACATCGCGAATACGGCAGCGATCCCAGCCCAAAAAAGATGCTGCGCTAAGGCGTAAACCAGAATGAGCAGCGCGCCGGAGCAGGGACGTGCGCCTGCAAAGAAAACCGTCGTTGCGGCGCTCCTCCATGTAAACCCGGCGCCGAGTTGTCCCGGGTCGAGCATATGAACATGCCCACAATCGCTAGGCTTCATTAGATCCGGGCTCACCGCGCGAAGGGACGCAAAGCGCATTTCACCTGGAGCCGCCTGCCAGGGCGCCCCGGCGAAAAGTGCGCCGGCGGAGAGCCAAAGGCGGCTCTCAAAATAGCGTCGCGCCGCTTGAACAAGTGCATGGCCCTTTTTCCAGGTCAGCCATGCGCCGATGACCATGATTCCGCAGTAACTCGCTGTCGCCAGCGCGTCGGCGATCTCGTTCATCCTTGCCGCGGTGGTCGCAAAAATGACCGCGGCCACTCCCACGATGACGATTGCTGACAGACCCTGTAGCAGCGCTGCAAACAAGGAGAGGATGAGACCGCGTCGGAGAGCCTGATCGTTCGCCGTTACGTAAGACGCAATCACCGCCTTACCGTGACCCGGTCCCGCAGCGTGGAAAACACCATAGAGAAAGCCAATGAGAATCAGCGACCAGAAGGCCGCCGGACTATGCGGCAGCGCCCTCAGATATCCAGACATCTGGTGCGTGAGCTGTGACTGGGTATTAATCAGCCATCCCACTATTCCACCGCTCGCCCCGCCGCCACCTTCGCCGCCACCGACCTGGAAGGGTCGGTTCGCAGGCCCGGCAAAACAAGGGGCTGAATAGGCTGCGACAAGCGCGATAGCTCGCCAGCCGCCGCGCAATTTCACGGACATGCTAGAATTACCCGGCTGGCCATTTTGAACCCAAAGTTAGCGCCGGGCGCTAACCCCGTGAAGAACGATTCGTCGAGCGTCTTCTTGTCACCGGAATCAAGCGAGTTTGGCTGGGTAAGCGAGGTTGAGCAGCCGGATGGCGGACCGTCCAGAACGACGCCATCTCCATCGTTAAATTCGAAATCGATATAATATTCCGGATCGGCCACCATCAACGAACCAAATCGACCAACGCGAGCGGGCGTCTTCAGCGGCAGCAAGACATGAAATGCGACCAGATGATCGGAACGTTCTTCCATCCAATATTCCGTCACCGGCGCAAATTCCACAGTTTTACCGTTGAGCTTCAACGTCGTGTAGTATCCGAGATCGGCCAAGCCACCTGCATTTTCTTGGGCAAGAGGCGCAAAGGTGCTGCGTCCAACCAGCTGCCCAGCAGGCGCAAGGCCCTGAGTGGCGAATGACGAATACATTTCGTCGAATACCCAATCATGCGACACCGCCGTCACCTTGCCATCGGCCGCAAACACCAAGTGGCTGCGCACCGTGACCCACACGTGAGGATGAGCAAGCGCCGCTTGCGTCGTTGCGAGCAATCCGAACAGCCCGGAAAGTGTGAAGGCGTAGATCGCAATCTGTTTGGACGAATGTTTGACCAAATTCGCACGTCTCCGCTTGTCTCTGCTCCAAGCACCCCTGGAAGCGAATGTTGGCTTCAACAAGGCAGGAAGGTTCAGAATTCCTTTAGTAATTTCGTCTAATTTTGTAAAATGGCGCGTCGCGTTTGGCCCTTCGAACTGAGCTTGTTCGCGTTGTTCGCCCTCGCGGGTTGCGGCATAGTCGAGCGCGCGGAAAGACCGGCTTGGCGAACCGCGGCAGAGAATTACTGCCTCGTGCACGCTAATTTAAATCGCGCATACATCGAGTTCCTTCCGCCGATCAGTGGTCCCGGCATCTGCGGGATGGAGCATCCGCTGAAGGTGACGGCGCTTACCGATGGCGCGGTGCGGCTTGATAAGCCGCTCGTGATCGACTGCTCAATGGTCTCAGCCCTTGAAGACTGGATGGCGAGCGTGGTGCAACCCGCCGCTCAGTCTAGATTCGGCGCTCCTGTCTCTGAACTGGACGTATTCTCCGCCTTCAGTTGTCGTTCGGTCGATAATATTGCGGGCGCTAAACTCTCAGAACATTCATTTGGAAATGCTGTCGATGTCGCCGGATTTCGCATTGTCGACGGACGCCAAATAATTATCGTACGCGACTGGAAGAAGGTGGAAACGCAAGAAGCCGCGTTCTTGCGAGACGCGCATGCAGGCGCGTGTGACCATTTTACAACCGTTTTAGGACCGGGCGCGGACGTCTTCCATTACAATCACTTCCACCTCGACCTTGCGATGCACGGCAATTCAAGCTCGGGGCCGCGCCGGTATTGCCGGCCGACGCCGAACACCGACCGCCAGGAGACGCCGACGGCGCCAGGCGGTTTGCCGCCAACCTCCGATGCCGAAGCGATGGACGTCGCAAGACTTAGCGCTCATCGACCCGCAAACATCGACATGTCGCCTATGGTTTTGCAAGGCGCCAACATCGCTCTACCCCCACCTGTAGATGGCCGACCGATCAGGCTTGAGCCGCCTGTTTTGCCGGATGTAGGCGACCAAGCGATCGATAGATCGCCGACGTCCTCCCTTGCCCATTCCGACGACGATTAGCGCTGGTCCG
>JAYTRP010000686.1:0-2865 GCA_043746145.1 Hyphomicrobiales bacterium
GCCGCCGGCCGCCTGAATCCAGTTTCCGAACTTGGTTTGCGTCAAGACATAGCCGAACACGAGCGCGGCGAGAACAAACCAGAAGAGCGACATGTAAAGTCGGAAGGGTCCGAAATGGGCGTCGCCGACAAGCGCTTTGGCGAGCCATTGATCGCCGGTGCTCCAGGTGCCTTGCGGAAAACCGCTGGTGACGAACAAAGCCGTGCCGCGCACCACGAGCAGCATGCCCAAGGTTACGAGGAAGGAAGGGATCTTCAAGCGAGTGACGAACACGCCGTTGATGAAACCGATCAAACCGGCGACGAGGATGCCAGCGACGAATGCGACCTCCAGTGAAGTGGCGCCGCTGTTGTAAAGCGTCCACATCAGGACCGGCGCGAAGCCGAAGACAGACCCAACGGAAAGGTCGAATTCACCCGATGTCATCAGCAGCGTCATGGCGAGCGCGATCAGGCCGAGTTCGACCGTAAAGGCCAACGTGTTGCTGATGTTGAGCGGCGAAAGAAAATCATGGTTGATCGCCCAGAACACGAAAAGCTCGATGGCGAACAGGACGAGCGGTCCAAATTCGGGCTTGGAGATAAGGCTACGCACAAGCGCGCGGCTGCCGGAGGGCAGAGCGGGGTCGGTTGCCACACTGGGCGTAGTCGATAGATTTTGCGGCGTCATTCAGCGTCCTCGGCAATCCAATCAGGATAAACCTTTGCGGCGGCTCGGGGGCTGCCGCAAAGGAATTCGTGAGGCGGGTGTTACTTGGTTCCCAGCAGCACCTTGTCGTAGACGGCTGCGAGTTCCTTCTCGTAGAGCGTGCCGGTGATAATATTGAACCCGGGAGGAATATTGTCGGTCGCCATCAAAGCGAGCGACAGCGCGAGATAGCTGGTCGCCTGCGCGTCCTGCCATTGGGCGGCGTTCACATAGCCTGTGAGAACTTCCTGTGTGACGTCGCGCGTATCGCCCCAACCAACAACGGGAATCTCGCCGGCCTTGACGCCGACCTGATCGAACACGCGCTTGATGCTGCCGTTCACCAGATCGCCAAGACCGATGATCGCTTTGATCTTCTTGCGGTTGGCGGTGAGGTAGTCGCTCATGCGAGCGATGATGTTGGCTTGATCGAGCGTGCCTTCGGTGATTTCCCAGGTGATGTTGAGCGGCTTGAAAACGCTGGCGACACCCTTTTCTTCTTCAACGCCGTAGCTGGCGCCGGGCACTTCAACCGGCATCCAGACGAAATCGCCCGACTTCACCAACCCGTGGTCGACGAGATATTGCGCCCAGCCTTTACCGACTTGGACCAGATTGGCGCCGACATAAGCGTTGAAATCAGCCTTTGGATCTGGAGTGTTAAAATTGATGACGGGGATATTCGCCGCGCGCGCTTCCTTGACGACTTCGATCAAGCTGCCCGGATCGGGGCTGGTCGTGACGATGGCGTCCGCCTTGGCGGCAATGGCGGCGCGGATTGCTTCCTGCTGTGAGGGCGCGTCGCCGTTATGAAAGGACGTCTTGACGGTTTGGCCGGTGTCTTTGGCCCATTGATTGGCTCCCGCTAGGAAATAGGTCCAGACCGGATCGGCGGGACTGCCGTGCGAGACCCAGAAGATGGTCTTGGCTTGTGCCGCGACCGGAACAACCAAGGCCATCGCCATGGCTATGACAAGCAATCGAAACTTCGTCAGCATTTGTCTTCCTCCCATTATGTTATGAACGCGAATCGTTACGTTCGCCGTCAAGGCGCCGGTTCCAATTCGATCGCTACAGCCCGGCTGGACTTCGCAACCCTCAGAACTCTGCAGTGTGGACCCTGACTTGAAGTCAGTATGTGATTTCCGTTAGTGAAACGCAATCAGCCCATCTAACAAATCAAATCAGATTTTCGAGCGTCGCTGAACGCCGCGGACACGGCTGCGAATAGATGCGGGACAGCGAGGCGACTGCTTGCTACCCTGCCGGCGGGCAGCAGGCGGGTGGGATGTTTCAGTTTAGCGATCGGCAGCATGAAATCGTATCGCTGGCACGAACCGTCGGGCGCGTGCTCGTGGATGAACTCGCCGAAAAGTTTGGCGTCACGCCGCAGACGATCCGCAGGGACTTGGGCGAACTCTGCGAACGCAACATTTTGATGCGCACGCATGGGGGCGCCGTCGTTTCTTCCTCAGTGGAGAATCTGTCGTACGAGGCGCGCCGGTTCATCGCTGCGACCTCCAAGCGCGCGATCGGCGTGGCCGCCGCGGCGCTTATTCCCAACAATTCGTCGCTGTTCATCAACATCGGAACCACTACTGAGGAAGTCGCCGTCGCGTTGAGCGGGCACGAGGATCTGTTGGTGATCACCAATAATCTCAACGTCGCCACGACGCTTTACCGGCGGCAGTCGATCGAGGTTATCGTGGCGGGAGGGCCCGTGCGGCACGCCGACGGCGCCATCATCGGCAGCGCCGCCGTCGACCTGATCCGTCAGTTCAAGGTGGACACGGCGGTGATCGGCGCCTCCGCATTGGACGAGGACGGATCGTTGTTAGACTTCGATGCGCTGGAAGTCACGGTGTCTCGCGCTATCATCGAGAATGCCCGCCGCGTGATGCTGGTTTGCGACAAAACGAAAATCGGCCGCGCTGCTCCCGTGCGAATCGGCCATATGTCGCAAATTGACATCTTCATCACGGATCGACTGGAGTCAGCCCTGCTTCGCCAAGTCTGTGCGGACCAGCATGTCGAAATTGTCGAAGTCGGGACGGGTGGGGCGCCGGATATCGAGTAGTGCAGGCCAGGGGCTGCCGGCGAACAGAGGTTGCTACGCTCGAATCTTCGCTTTTTTTTCGTTTTACCGCCTTGCGCGCATTGAAACGGTCGACTATTCTT
>JAYTRP010000687.1:0-2862 GCA_043746145.1 Hyphomicrobiales bacterium
TGCGGACGCACTGAGGCCAACAAGCCTTTCTAAATTTGGGAGTTTTTGACCATGCGAGTTCAGCCAAGTTTTCCCAGGACGCCTCGACCATAGACCCTGTTATCTAAGCCCCAAATCCCTGTTATTCATATGACACATTCTGGCCGTGTTTCGAGGGTGAAGCGGCCTAAGCCTCGGTAAAGACGTGACCTTAAGCAGGGACTACGGCCAAAAGCACAGGCAGGCGGCCAGAGAATTCCCTGATACTCTGCAAAACAGGGAATTTGGCAGAGACCGGTTCACGCGGACTGCGTCCACCGCCAAGAACCGAGTTATTGTTAGTACTGTGTTTTTATCCGCTCACCAATCAAAGTGTAGCTGATATTTCAGCGGCTTGTCAGTAGGCTTCGAGAAGCAGGTACGGGAGAGACTCAGACGCGCGAGTTTTTAGACGACTCAGCACAGGCGCGGCGGCGCTGGCTTTGGCGTCGCCTCGCCGCCTCTCCCGTGGAGATCGACGGCGGCCGCCCCTGCGAGCGACTGCCGTGCACAATTTGGCAGACCGCCAAATTCGACCCACCGGCGCGCGCCAGCGTGCTCAGCTTCGACGAGAAAGCCAAATTCAGGCGCTTGATCGGACCCGGCCTGGGTCGCCAATCAAGAAACGCCACGCCGGAACCATGACCCACGACTACGTGCGCAACGGCACGACGACACGGCTCGCCGCGATGAACGTGCTCGCGGCATGGTCGTGGGACAAAACGTGCAACGCCATCGCCATCAGGAATTCATCTGCTTCCTCAGCGCTATTGAGCCGAAGGTTCCCGTCGGCAAGGTCGTCCATGTCATTCGCGACAACTACGCCGCCCACAAGCATCCAGCCGTCCGGGCATGGCTCGCGCGCCATCCGCGCTGGGTGTTCTATTTCACCCCGACGTCCGCTTCTTGGCTCAACGCGGTCGAAGGCTACTTTGCGATCCTGACAAAGCGACGCTCTAAGCGCGGCGTCTTCCGATCCCTCGTCGAACTCCAGGCCGCGATCAACCGCTTGCTCGAAGATCACACGCCCAAGCCAAGCCGTTCCAGCGGCTCGCCGATCCCGACGAGATCATCGCCGCCGTCAGGCGCGGGCGCGAAGTATTAGGATCAATCCCGGAGTGAATTGCGTGCCTCTCAGCTGCAGAGGCTGCAAAACATAAGCGGAAACTCGCGGCCTTTGCGCCCGCCTTCGTCCTCGGGCGTGAAGCTCCAGTAATCGGCCTTCTTCGCTTGACCATAGCAGCTATAGGCGCCATGCGCGGACTTGCCGAAATCGGGGTGGAATTTCGGGTAGAAAAAGCCGCTGCGGGTATCTGCCCAGATTACGGGGTCGGCGCCGCAGGCGGCGTGCGCGGCGGCCTCGTTGGGATATCGCGGGATCGTTCCCAGCTTGATCTCGTTCGCCGCCGCGTCCCCGGACGTCTGCCAAAACAAAACAAGCGCGGCGACAAGCCGAAGTTGGAAGCCTGACCTTGTCATCGCTATGCCTCCTTCAAGTCCAAGCAGCCTGTCTCCGCCGCTTCTGGCGGCGGCGCAAGATAAGCCTGCATTTCTGGCGAAGAATATTCCAGCGCCGCCGTCCGCGAGCAACCCGTCTCAACGGCTGCCAGACTGCCGCGCATTGCGGTCATGGGGTTTCGAGCGAGACCGATCCGCGCGGCATCGTCGAGCATGGCGATTTCGCGATCAAGCGAAGCGTCCGCCATCAGCGTTTCAGCCGCCTTTTGGAAATCGCTGCGAAGGCGGCGGAGCTGCGCGACAAGTCGCCCGGCGACCCTTAAAGCGGCGGGCAGGTCCTTCGGCCCGACGACGACAAGGGCGACGACGCCAAACACGACCATCTTGCTCACATCGAAATCCAACATTGTCACATCACCTAATGCTCGGCCGCAAGGTCACGAAGCGTAGCTACGAAAGCCAGAACAGGCCCTGGAACGCACCAAAAACGCCGAAGCCGACGACCAAAGTCGAGATCGCCACCAAAATCCAGAGATAGGCGCCGTGCGGCCGCGCCGCATCCGGCAGCGTTTTCATCGCCAACGCAATCAAAAGGCCGATCACCAGCGGCAATAGCAGGGCGTTCAGCACCTGAGCCGCAATGTTGAGCTTGACCAGATCCGGCGCCAAGCCAACCAGAGCGGCGGCGCCGACGATGCAGAGCGAATAGACGGCGTAAAACCATTTGGCCGCGAAGGGACGGCGCTCTAGCGAATGTCGATAGCCCGCGACCTCGCCGACGCCCCAGGCAAGCGCCAGCGAGCATACAATCGCCGCCACCAGCGACGCGCCCAGCACCCCTATGCTGAACACCAGACGACCGAAGGCTTCGCCAAGAACCGGCGACAAGGCGTTGGCGATCTCGCCGACGCTGGAGAGTCCAACGCCACCGTTGCGGCTCAAGGCTGCGGCGGCGGCGACGAGCACGGCGCCGGTCAGGCATTGGGTCAGCGCCGCTCCGAAGCCGGTATCGAGCCGCGCCGACTTAAGGTCGGCAAGCCCAAGTTTCTTATCGGCGATCGCCGATTGTTGATAAAAGATCATCCAGGGATTGAACACCGCGCCGATGATGGCCGCCGTCATGTAGAGAAAGCCGTGGTTGCTGAGCGGCAGATCGAGCATGTCTTTCGTCAGCCCGGCCAGACTGGGATGCGACGCCCACGCCACTACGAAGAAGGCCAGTTCAAACAAGCCGACGAAAATCGCGATGCGCTCGACGCGGCGGTAAGAGCCCGTCCCGACGATCGCCAGCAACGCGATCGCTGCGAAGGGCAACGTGAACGCGCGACTTTTACGCCGCCCACGCGAACATCCGACCCTGTCGCGAGACTGCCAATGTTCTCGAAC
>JAYTRP010000688.1:0-2854 GCA_043746145.1 Hyphomicrobiales bacterium
GTTTGCCCTGCATCTGTCGAGGCCCGAGCCCCCGCCCGAACCTTCAAAGCGTCAAAATCCGACCGAAGCGGCGTCCCGCGCGTGGCGAACCTACTGTTCGCCACCTTGAATCATCCCCAAGCCGATTTGGGAACCGCCCTGTAAGAGTCACGCCCTCAGGGGATTGGTATAAGCGTCAAAGTGGCTTCGAGCGGCGACGGCTACACCGAGTGTGGCCGCTTGGCCGAGCGGGTTAGGCGAGTGACTTGGCATCGACCTCATTCACGAAACCACCCCGCAAGCCGAGGGCCGGGAGGAGCGCGCCAACCAAATCCTACAGGATCGGCTGATCAAGGAGATGCGGCTGCGCTGCCTTGCGGACATCGCCGGCGGCAGGCCTTCGCCGCCGCGTTCATCACTTTGTGGAACGCCAAATTCGCCAAGCCGCCGCTGACTAGGGCATACGCGCATCGGCCCTGGACAAAGGACGCCGCCGCGTTCGACGAGACGCTCGCGCGCCGTGAAGAGCGCGTTCTCTCGAAGGCTTTGACCATTCAGCGCAGGAGGCAAGCCCTACTGCGTCCGGACGAACGGCCAGGAAGCGGCGCTGCGCTGCGCGCGCGTCACGCTGTTGCACTTCCAGAATGGCGTCATGCGGATCGACTATAAAAACCGCAGCCTGCCCTATACCCATTTCAAGACCCATCCCGGCCCAGGGCCCGCTGGGGACGAAAAGACCCTCGACGCACGAACGGTCGAGATCGTCGCAACCAGCTCGGCACAACCCCAAACCCAACCCGTCAGCGAGCAATTACGTGGATGACGGCTCGGCTAGCTACAGCGCTAGGGAAAGTACGCGTCGCCGATCCGTTACCCACCCCAACCGACGAGCCAAAACTAAGGGGACATTCTCGCGCTGCGCGAACAGAGGGCATTCTCATGTCGCGTTGACAGAACCCGCACAGCCCGTTGACAACAATTTCCTCGCGAACTATCAGCGACGTGGGCCCAGGTGGCGGAATTGGTAGACGCACTGGTTTCAGGTACCAGCGGGTAACACCGTGAAGGTTCGAGTCCTTTCCTGGGCACCAATCCTGTTTAAGTGACTGATATTACGATAAGATCAGGCCACTCAAATGGTTACGCCTCTCGTCCTGGTACACGGGCGAGTCACACATGGTTATCTCGATGTCGCAACCCTGGCAGCACCCAGAGACGGGTGTCTGGTACTTCCGCGGGCGGATTCCTTCAGACCTTCACGAGCGCCTCGCCAGGCAGAAGCTTTCGCTTCGAGTCGCCGGGCGCGACAGGACGTTGACCCTTGGGCCGATCATCAAGGTATCGCTCGCGACCAAGGATAGAGCGGAGGCGAAGGTTCTCCATGCTGCGGTGCAGACCCAGCTTCAAGACCGCTGGGCGACTGCGCGACGCATTGCCGCTCTCACCCATGAGGAAATCGCCGGCATTGCAGCCCGCGCCTACCGCGATCTCGTCACCATGTTCCGCGCCGATCCGGGCCGGGCGAATGGCTGGGAGGCGTACGAAGATCAGCTCAGCGAGCCGTTGCAGTACCTTGACGAGGAGAGCGACGGGATTACGAGCGAGCCTTACGATCCGAAGCACGCCGCGCGAGAACTCTCCAAGCTGATCGACCTCGACCAAATGATCGGCGTGAGCGGCCTCGGATTGGACATGGCGACGAGGCTGAAGCTCCTGGTGGCTATCGCGGAAGCCCAAATCGCCGCTGCACAGACGTTGCGGGAGTTCGCCGAGGGCGACTATCGGCCCAACAAATCCGCTTCGCGCTACAGCGATGCGCCGACCTCTCCGTTAACTGCCGCTCGCACGAAGGATACGCCGAAGGGGCGCGCTACGGCCGGGCTTGGTGGGTACGAGGCGCTCTTGGTGGGGTGGGAGCAGGAGAAGCAGCCGAAGCAGGCGACCGTCGCGTTGTGGCGCGGTTACATTGCCGAGTTCGTCGCCTTCATCGGTCACGACGACCCGAAGCGGCTTCGCCGACAGGATGTGAACGATTGGAAAGGGGCAATGCTGGAGGCTAAGCTGAGTCGGAAGACGATCAACGACAGCAAGCTTGCGGCCCTCAAGGCTGTGCTGGGCTGGGCCGTTGACAATGACAAGCTCACGGAAAACGCCGCGGCCCGCGTCGCAGTCAAGGGGAAGATCAAGCCCGGCCAGCAAATGCGCGACCCTGAGCCTGAAGACGCCGCGGCGATCCTCCAAGCGGCAGCTAAAGCGACTAGCCCCGTCTATCGGTGGGTTCCGTTACTCAACGCGGCGACCGGGGCGCGCGTTTCGGAGATATGCCAGTTGCGCGTGGAGGACGTCGTCAAGGTCGGTGAGGTTCATGTCATCCGCATCCTGGAAAGTGCAGGCAGCGTGAAGAATGAACAGTCGGAACGGGTCGTCCCATTGCATCCCGAGCTCCTGCGAGCGGGCTTTCTGGATTTCGTGGCGACCAAGAAGGCGGGGCCGCTGTTCTTCGACCCCGCGCGGCGCAACCCCAACGCGAAGAAGCCCGCGCCGAAGATCGTCGCTAAGAATGTCGCAACTTGGGTGCGAAAACTCGGTCTGCGGATCGGCCGCGGGGAATATCGAGTTGATCCCAACCACGGCCTGCGGCATTTATTCAAGTCGATGGCGCGCGACGCGGGAATAGAGGACAGCGTGAGCGATGCCATCATGGGCCAAGGGCCAAAGACTGTCGCCCAGAGGTATGGTAGGACCTGGCCTTCGACGGCTTTCCGGGCCATCGCGTCAATCGAACTGCCGGGTCTCGGAAGCGGAGTCGCGTCGTCACGTGCTGCACCTTCAGCGCCCACCTTGCCGAATCAGGATTGATGCACCGGGCCTACCA
>JAYTRP010000689.1:0-2843 GCA_043746145.1 Hyphomicrobiales bacterium
GACGCGCGGAAGCCGTGGCTTGTCATGTCCTCGTTCCTGAAACCCATCCGCCGCAGGGCCGCATTCAACGTGTTCTCAGACATGCAACGCATCACAGACCGAACCGACGGAAATAGAAATCTGCATTCGCCCGTCAGTTTCCGAAGCTCCACAAGGATAGCCACTGCGCGCGGGGCGAGCGGAACGCGATGCGGTTTGCGCATTTTCATGCGGCTTCCAGGTATTTCCCAAACAGCGACGTCGAGATCGAATTCGGCCCATTCGGCGGCGCGCATTTCGCCTGGGCGGACGAATGTCAGGGCTATCAATTCAAGCGCGGCGCGCGTTTCGGGCGCTCCTTGGTAATCCTCGATGGCGCGAAGCAATCCGCCAAAGGCTTTCGGTGCGACGATCGCCGCGCGAGGCGTTACTGTGGGTGTAACAAGCGCGCCGCGCAAGGCGATCGTCGGATCGTTTTCTGCGCGGGCGGTGGCGATCGAATAGCGGAAGACGTCCCCTATCGCTGTCCGAAGCTTGCGAGCGGTCTCATGAATTCCGCGCGCCTCAACTTCCTTGAGAACGGTCAAGACCTCCCGGGCGGAAATTTCGCCAATTGGTCGTGATCCGAGCGCAGGAAGCGCGAAGCTCATGAACCATTCAAACTTTCTCAGAGTCGCTGCCGCTTTGTTGTCGCGCCGCTTCTTTTCCGCTAGTTCGGCCGCGATGGCGGAAAAAGTGTCAGCGCCTTTGTCGGCTTTCGCTGCCTTCGCATCCTTCTTTACTTGCATCGGATTACGGCCTTGAGCCAACGTCCGCCGCGTAGCCTCGCGCGCTTCCTGAGCGTCCTTTAGACCTACCTCTGGATAAACGCCGATCGCGAGCGTCTTTTGAACGCCGCCCAACCTATAGGCCATGCGCCAACGCTTCGCCCCATCCGGCCGCACCCATAATTGTAAACCGCCGCCGTCTGAAAGCTTGACGATCTTTTCGCTGTGAAGCGCGCGCTTTATGCCGAGATCAGAAAGGGGGATGTTGGTACACCGCGCGGCGGATGGACCGCGTACCAACAGATGTACCAATAAAACCATTGGACGCAAACGCGCGATTACAGACCACCTAAGACAATGATGGTGGCCTAAGAAATTGATTTTAAGGGATTTTCGGACGAATTGGGACGTTCTAAAACGCCAAAATGGTGCCCAGGAAAGGACTCGAACCTTCACGGCTTGCACCGCTGGTACCTGAAACCAGTGCGTCTACCAAATTCCGCCACCTGGGCACGGCGCGCTACATAGTTCGGCGCGCTGTCCTCTGTCAATGCGAAGCGTTCTGGCGTTCGCGCGAGATCTCGCAAGGTCGACAGGATAATTCTCCGGTGTTAGGCAGCGGACGAGCTAACCCTCCAAGTTCCGGATGACCTTCCATGGATCAGCAATCGTGCGCCCGCTGACTGCACAGCGAAGCGGGCCACTGCACGGGCGGGTGCGGCCGCCTGGAGATAAATCGATTTCACATCGCGCTTTCCTTTTCGGGCTTCTTACCCGCGGGGTGACGCGGATCGAGGGGCTGCTCGAGGGCGAGGACGTGCTGCGTACCGGCGAGGCGTGTCGCGCACTCGGCGCCGTCACTGAACGTCACGCGAAAGGCAGCTGGACAGTTTCGGGACCTGGGCTTGGGGCGCTGCTCTCGCCAAGGCATACGCTTGATTTCGGCAATGCAGGGACGGGCGCCCGGTTGATGATGGGCGTTGTCGGCGGGCACCCCATTACGGCAATGTTTGACGGCGACGCTTCGCTGCGCAAACGCCCTATGCGCCGCATCCTCGACCCGTTGCGCCTCATGGGAGCGCAGGTCATTGACGAGGGCGAGGGCGGGCGCTGTCCGATCACGCTGAGGGGCACGGACGAGCCTTCACCGATACTTTACCGGAGCCCTGTCGCTTCGGCTCAAATCAAGTCGGCCATCCTTCTGGCTGGACTGAACAGCCGCGGCGTCACCACCGTGATCGAACAGGAAGCGTCGCGCGACCACACCGAGAAGATGCTTGCTCATTTTGGCGCTCAGGTTCACGTCGAGGTCGAAGGCGAGGGTCGGCGTGTCAGTCTGGTGGGACGACCGGAACTGAGGCCAAACCCCGTGATTGTGCCAGCCGATCCTTCATCCGCCGCATTCCCAATAGTTGCGGCGCTGATAACGCCGGGTTCCGACGTCGTCGTCGAAGGGGTGATGATGAACCCGCTTCGCACCGGACTGATAACGACCCTGCTTGAAATGGGCGCCGATATCGTTGCCTTGGATCGTCGTGTCGAAGGGGGCGAAGAGGTCGCCGATCTCAGGGTGCGCGCAAGCGATTTGATCGGCGTCGACGTTCCCGCCGCTCGGGCGCCCTCGATGATTGACGAATACCCGATCCTCGCCGTCGCCGCCTCATTCGCTAAGGGCGTGACGCGCATGACGGGCCTACACGAGCTGCGGGTTAAAGAGAGTGATCGGCTCGCCGCGGTGTCGGCTGGGCTTACGGCTGCAGGCGTCAAGCACGAAATCGTCGGCGACGACCTGCACGTCGAGGGGGGCGAAGTTGCTGGCGGAGGCGAGGTAGTGACGAACCTGGATCATCGCATCGCCATGAGTTTCCTCGTTCTTGGCTGCAGTTCTCGTAAATCCATGCGTGTCGACGACGCTGAAACAATTGCGACCAGCTTCCCGAATTTCCAGGCGCTTATGAGCGGGCTTGGCATGCAATTCTCGTAATGTCGCCATCATTCTATCGCCTACCAAAACTGGAACTGTCGATTGGCTGACAGCGCTGGACGTCCCTCCATCTACGCGGAGACTTAGCTGATGGAGGCTCCGCAGGATTTCGA
>JAYTRP010000690.1:0-2841 GCA_043746145.1 Hyphomicrobiales bacterium
CGCCGGGCGCCTGTACGAGCGAACCGGCGACCCCAGCGAAGTAGTCACGCGCCGCGTCTCACCGCGGCTTTTCGTCAAACTTCTGACGCGCATGCTCCACTCGGTCTAGATTGTCGGACGCCCATACCCAGACGCCGCAGAACGCCGCGCCAAGGGTTAATCCCAGCTCTGTCAAACGGTACTCGACTCGTGGCGGCACGACAGGATGGATCGTGCGGATCAAAAGCCCGTCGCGCTCCATGCCGCGCAGCGTCTGCGTCAGCATCTTTTGGCTGATCCCTTCGACAGCTTCGGCAAGACGACTGAATCGTAGTTCCCCCTTTTCGGTCAGAACTTCAAGAATGAGCATTGTCCACTTGTCGGCGATGCGGCCGATCAATTCGGTCACGAGAGCCTCGATCCTGGGATCGAGGTCGGCGGGAGGGTTTTGTCCCGAATAGAACCTTGCCGCCGCAATTTGCGCTTCCGTGAATTTGCTCAGGTTCATGCGACACTCTCTTTAGGGCGACACTCTCTCAAAGGTAAGTATGGTACTTTCAGGTGCCTTCTTTCTAATAGAGAGCATATCCGCCATATCAGTTTCCAGCAATGGAAAACTGGAAACACGCGATGCGACTGACTGGAAGAACCATACTCATCACGGGCGGAACGAGCGGTATCGGTTTGGAAATGGCCATGCAGCTTCATCAGCGAGACAACGTTGTGATCGTCACGGGGCGAGACCCGGCCAAGCTCGAAGCGGCTCGGTGGCTCGTGCCTGGATTGCAAACGATCGCCAGCGATGTGAGCGACGTCAGTGCGGTTGGGCTATTGCATGACTACGTAGCGGCGCAATTTCCGTCGCTCGATGTGCTCGTCAATAATGCGGGGATCATGCGCAACTTGAGGCTCGATCAGGACCGGCCCATCGTCGATGTGACCCAGGAGATCGAAATCAACCTGAATGGCCCGATGTGGATGATTCAGCAGTTCCTGCCTCACCTGCGACGGCAGGCCAACGCCCTGATCGTCAACGTCACATCGGGCCTCGCCTTCGTTCCCTTTCCCGCTGCGCCGGCCTATTGCGCAGCCAAGGCCGGCCTGCACGCCTACACCCAATGTCTGCGCGCACAACTCGACGGGACGGGCGTGTCCGTCGTCGAACTGGCCCCGCCGGGAACCGAGACGCCTCTGTTTCGGGGCGAGTTCGGCAAAGAAATGAGCAACGAGAAAGGGATGGACGTCGCCGTGCTAGTGCGGCGCGCCCTCAAGGGAATCGAGGCCGGCAGGCAGGAAATTCGGCCCGGGCTCAGCAACGTCTTGTTGATCGCTAGTCGCGTTGCGCCTCGGCTGATGTTCAACCAAATGGTAAAACTGAGCCAACTCGGGCCAAAGGCTGCGTAGGTCGGGCAAATGCGCGCGATATCCAGCGCGCGCCTTCACAAACAATCTTAGACGATAAAGGACGCGAGCATGATCATTACCGGAAACACGATCCTCATCACGGGCGGCGGCTCTGGAATAGGCCGAGGGCTTGCCGAGGCGTTCCACAAGCGGAACAATCAGGTCATCGTCGTCGGCCGGCGCGAGGAGACCTTGCGAGAGGTGGTTGCAGCCAACCCCGGCATGCAATCAATAACGCTTGATATCGCCGACCCAAACAGCATTCGATCGTGGGCGAGTGAAGCCGTCGCGCGTTTCCCCGATCTGAACGTTCTCATCAATAACGCCGGCATCATGAAGCCTGAGGACATCGCTTCAGCGAACTATCTCGGCGTGGCCGAGGACACAATCGCCACCAACTTGCTTGGGCCGATCCGCCTGACCGCGGCGCTACTGCCGCACCTGTTGCGTCAGCCGCGCGCCGCCGTTCTTACGGTATCGTCGGGTCTGGCGTTCGTTCCCATGGCGATGACGCCGACCTACTGCGCGACCAAGGCCGCCATTCACTCGTACTCCATGTCGCTGCGCCGGCAACTCAAAGGGACCAACACCGAAATCATCGAGATCGCGCCCCCCTACGTCCAGACCAACCTCATGGGCGAACACCAGGCGGTCGACCCACGGGCGATGCCGCTGTCGGAGTTCATCGACGAAGTGATGCTGATCCTGGCCGCGCAGCCCGCCGTCGAGGAAATCATCGTCGAACGATGCAAACCGCTTCGCTTTGCCGCCGAGAACGGGAAGATGACAGCCATGTTCGATGCTATCAATGCAATGGCTCACTGAGACCGGCGTCGCGCAATATTTAAGCGCTCTTGCAGCGCGGGCTGCTTATGTCCGCTTGGCGGGAATGGTTTTAGCGACAGGGGACGAAGGCCGCGAAGGCTGATCCGCATTTTGCCGCCGACCAGCGAGTTGCGCGCACATGGGGCAACTTTAATCGCACGAAACCTACCTTTCTCGCCGAAATAGAGGTCCTGCCGTTGAATGCCCAGACCGGCGGAATATTTCGTTTGCGGGCTGCGTGTCGATCGCTCCCCGCCTAGTCCCTCGAAGCTCCTTCGCGCGCGGCGCTTAAAGGTCGCCCTAAAAATCGGAGCCATTTGCTTTCTGAAAAAGCGAATCGGTGGTAGAATGTTTCGCCTGACCGGACCCGCCATGCTTCAGCTTTCGCCCGTCGACAGTCGTCCTTAACGCGCGCCGCTTAGCGGATCGTCGCCGCTATCTTGCGACGCGGGCGGATGGCGAGGGTGCTTTTCGCAGGTGGCGTGAAGGGCGCTGTCACAGGTCTAGCGCCGCACTGAAGCAGCGCCGAAAGTTGCGTAACTGCCAAGCTTGCTATCCAAGCGCTCTGCTATCGGGGCGTGCGTTGTGGCCGTGAGGACAGATGATGCGAGGGCGCGGCTCAGGGCTTCAAGG
>JAYTRP010000691.1:0-2834 GCA_043746145.1 Hyphomicrobiales bacterium
CAGTCAGAACACGCCCGGCGCATCCGCCTTGGCGCTCCCCACCCCAATACTTGCCGAAAAACTCAAGATTTTGTCTCCTATCGCAGGGAAGGCGCTAAGGCGCCTTACCGATCTGTGCGCGACCGCTTAGGTGTAGAGCGACGCGAGCACAGCAACGGGAGTAATGAAATATGGCGCGAGTTATCCGCTTTGGCCAGCTTGGTGGCCCCGAGGTTCTACGCTTCGAGGAGATCGCCGATCGCATACCGGGCGCGGGCGAGGTCTCGCTCAAGGTCGAGGCGGTGGGGCTCAACCGGGCCGAGAGCATGTATTTTCATGGCCAATACATGGAGACGCCGAAGTTGCCGTCGGGCTTGGGCTACGAGGCCGTCGGCAAGGTCTTGAGTGTCGGCGCCGGCGTCGACGCATCGCTGGTTGGCAAGCGCTTCGGCACTATCCCGGGCTTCTCCATGAACCTTTATCCCGTTCTCGGCGAGACGGCCGTCGTGCAGGCAAACTACCTCGCGCCCTTGCCGGAGTCGTTTTCCGCCGCAGAAGGAGCCGCCGTCTGGATGCAGTATTGCACGGCCTACGGTGCGCTCGTGAATTTCGGCAAAGTGTCGCGTGGCGACTTTGTCATCGTCACAGCGTCAAGTTCCTCGGTTGGCTTGGCGGCGATTCAAATCTTGAAGGCGCAGGGCGCCACGTCCATCGCCACAACGCGCACGGCTGCCAAGCGGGATCGGCTGCTGGCGCTCGGGGCGGACCATGTGATCGTCACCGACGAGGAGGATCTCGTGGCGCGCGTCGCGGAGATCACCGGCGGCAAGGGCGCGCGCATCGTGTTCGATCCGATCGGCGGCGATGGCGTCAATGCCCTTGCGCAGGCGACGGCGAGCGGCGGGATCATCTTCCTCTACGGAGGACTGTCCGGCAAACCGACTCCGTTCCCCATGGCGGCCTTTGGGCGCCGGATCGCTATGTTTGGCTACACCTTCAACGAACTGCGCGGCACGCCCGATTGGGAGGTGATGAAGCGCTACATCTACGACCGCCTCGCCGATGGTTCCTTCAAGCCTGAGATCGCGCGTATCTTCCCGTTCGCTGAGACTGTCGAGGCCTATAAGTATCTCGAGAGCAACGAGCAGATCGGCAAAGTGGTCATCACTTTTTGAGGCTGCGCTGAGGCTTGGCCTTTACGGCGGTGACAGGCTAGCGGCCTGCACGTAGCTTGCGTGTTGACGCATCGCCGCTACGGTTTCGAGGTGCGTGCTTTGGGGGAGGTCTAGTTCGGACCTCCCTGGTAGCGGCACTTCCAAGCCTTGCTCGAAGCCCTGCTAATCTCACACTCATGCTGTCGCGGAATGGCGGGGGCAATTCGCAGCCGTCGTGCCCAACCGAAATAGGGATCACCCTTCATGAGTCCGCAACGACAGATGAAACTCGGCGCTTTCATGCGGCCGACGACGATCCATACCGGGGCTTGGCGTTATCCCGGCGCCTTTGCCGATTCAAACTTCAACCTCGGCCATATCCAGCGTTTTGCGCAGACCCTCGAGCGCGGCAAGTTCGACGCCTTCTTCATGGCCGACCATCTCGCGGTGCTGAACATGCCGCTGGAGGCGTTGAAGCGCAGCCACACAGTCACTTCGTTCGATCCGATCACGCTGCTGCCGGTGCTGGCGGTCGCCACCAAACATCTGGGCCTGATCGCGACGGCGTCCACCACCTTCGAGCAGCCCTATCTGATCGCCCGCCGTTTCGCTTCGCTCGATCACATCAGCAACGGGCGCGCCGGTTGGAACGTCGTGACGACCTCGAACCCCGACGCCGCCCTCAACTTTGGCATGGAAGAGCATATGGAGCACGGCGAGCGCTACCAGCGCGCGCGCGAGTTCTACGATGTCGTGACCGGCCTGTGGGATTCCTGGGCCGACGACGCTTTCGTTCGCGATGTCGAGAGCGGGCTATTTTTCGATCCCGAAAAAATGCACGTGCTCAATCACAAGGGCCGCTATCTCCAGGTGCGCGGCCCCCTCAATGTCGCGCGTCCGGTGCAGGGTTGGCCGGTTATCGTGCAGGCGGGCGCCTCGGACGCGGGCCGTCAGCTCGCCGCCGAAATTGCCGAACTGGTTTTTGCGGCGGCCTCGCAACTCGCGGACGGCCAAGCCTACTATGCCGACATCAAGGGCCGCGCGGAGAAGGCGGGCCGGAATCCCGATCATGTCAAGATCCTGCCCGGCGCCTTTGTCGTTGTGGGCGATAGCGAAGACGAGGCGCGGGAGAAGCGCGCCCTGCTCGACAGCCTGGTCCATTATGAAAGCGCGCTCGCCTCGCTTTCCATTTCTCTAGGCCACGACGCCTCCGGTTTTGATCCCGACAAGCCGCTGCCGGAAATTCCCGAAACCAACGACAGCAAGAGCAGCCGCGAGCGCGTGATGGCGCTGGCCCGTCGCGACAATCTGACCGTCCGCCAACTGGCGCAGCGTCTGGGCGGCTACGCCGGCCTCGCGTTTGTCGGTACGGCGAAGTCGATCGCGGACAAGATGGAGCAATGGTTCGTCGAACGTGGTTGCGACGGGTTCAACGTGATGTTCCCGTTCGTGCCGGCGGGGTTGGATGATTTCGTCGACAAGGTGGTTCCGGAACTTCAGCGCAGGGGCGTGTTTCGGAAGGAATACGAGGGGACGACGCTGCGCGAGAACCTAGGGCTGCCGAGACCAAAGAACCGGTTCTTCGCTTAAAGCGGCGCCGCAGCTACCCTCGCTGGGCTTTCCCCGCGCGTCCAGCGGTCGAGACAAACAAAGCGTCAGTTCCCACCGCCCCCCCTCCGTCTTTGCGACGAAGCAACCTAA
>JAYTRP010000692.1:0-8828 GCA_043746145.1 Hyphomicrobiales bacterium
TGAGTTCGCCAAAGTTTCAGGCGCCAAATCGCCACATTTGAGTCGCAGCGCGTTAGTGGGATTTTGGAGCGGGGGTTGCCCCCGACATCGCATGAGTATCGTCACGCTGGCGGAAAGGAAGGCGCAGGGTGCGAGCCGCCTGCGCGAAAACTTCGGGACGCTCTACTTCGAGCTCGCCACTTATGGCGCAGCCCACAGCGGTCGATTCTGGATCTACGGCTCCGCCGCGCGGGGCGAATTGCGTTGGGATAGCGACATCGACATTCTGGCGGAATTTCCTGAAGCTGCGGCAAGCGAGGCGGTGGATTTCGCCGAAGCGGCGGGCGCCCGGCTCGAACTCGAGATCGACGCGCAACCGTTATTTTGGTGCAAACCGGCGTTCCTCGAAAAAATTAAACCGACGGTGAGGTTCGCGCCTTGAGCGACGCACGCTGGATCGAAGTGCGCGCCGATGTCGCGGCGGCGGTCCGCCATTTTCGAAGCGCGACGGCCTTGTGGCAGGCAGGGGGCTTCGAAGACGAAGGCCTCGATGCCTATCGCGCGGAGATGGCGCTCATGCACGCTCTGCAGTCGGCTCATACATCGTTGGAAAGCTGCCTCGTGCGAATCCTCGCGATTCTGGGAGAGGAACGCCCCGTCGGTTTTGACTGGCACGCGGATATTATCCGCCGTGTTTCAATCCCCATCGCGGGAAAGCGGCCAGCGATCTTCGGCGCGGCTATTGCCGCCGCAGCAAACGAAACACGCAAGTTCCGCCACCGGGCCACGCATAACTACGACAGTTTCGAAATCCAGCATGTTTCGAGCACGATCGCGGCGGCGCAGACGCTCGCGGACAAGTTGCTGGCCGAGGTGGAAGGTTTCATCCGGGCCGTCGACCCCGCCCCTTAGGGCTTGTCGGTACTCCCGCTGCATGCTGGTCGAGACGCTAAACTTGGCGCTCGCCTTCAAGTGTCGGCGCGAGCTCATGGAATTTGCGCGGCTTTAAGCTCTACGGCGCAACCTGCGCGTCATGTCCGTTTTTGCAGATCCCCTCTCCTCACCAGCCCCGATCTCCTCGCGCCGCACGACCGGCGTGGCAGGCGCGCTTCTCGGACTCGCGGTTGGCGCGCTCGCGTGGCGGCTGTCGCCGACTCCCGGCGCGGCCCTTGCACTTGGCGCCATCGCGGCCCTCGCCGCAATCGCCTTCGCAGCGACCGCGGAGGACGCGGCGCTCGTTTGGGGCTGGCGCATATTCGCCGGCGCCGCCGCGTTCGTGGGACTAATGGCGGCGGCGCCTCTGGACGCAGAACGGCGCGAACTCCTGTTCGGCTTTGGCTCGCTCGCGCTGTTGGCGGGCGGGACGTGGACGCTGGTACGCTCCGTCGCGCGCGCAAAGCCCCCCCTGGCGCTGTTCGCCGTACTCGCGGCCGCGCTCTGCGCCTTCAACGCCTATTACGTGATCGCTTCGCACGACCTGATGATTGCCGATTTTATGTTCTACCGCGTCGTGTCGATCGCCGTGGCGACGATCTTGCGCACGGGTCGTGTCGCGGCGCTGCTGATGGATCTCGCGGGATCGATGAAGCAGGACTATTCCTGGGCGCCCGCGCTGGCGCCGGGACTTGCGATGGCGCTGTTTGGCCCGCTTAGCCGCGCCGTCTATCAGGCGACCCTGATGATCCTCTACGCGACCCCGGCGCTGATGGCGCTCGGCTGGCTTGCCCGCGAGATCGCACGGCGCGCGGGCGCTGGTCGGGGAGCCTCGCTCGCTTTCGCCGTCGCAGGAATATGCGCGGCCTACCCCTTCGGGATCGTAGTCGCCGCCCGCGGAATGCCCGACATCGGCGGACTCGCCCTGGTCGTGCTGGCGCTCCACATCGCTGATCGACTGACCCGCGCCCTCGCCCTGCCCCCGCAGAAAAACCTCCTCCCCCCTCGTGGGGGAGGGTTAGGGTGGGGGGCTCTCGCGGCAAATTTCCAGACGCCGAACGACCCGGCGGCGCGCCCCACAAGGAGAGCCCATCCAAGCCCCGCCCGCCTCGCCTTTTCGCTCGCGCTCACCCTGTTCGCGATGTTCCTGTTCCGCCGCTGGTACGCGTTCGCCGCGGTGGGGATCGCAGCAATGCTCGCGCTGGAAATCACCGCGATTGCGCTGAAACGAGGGGCCGCATTCCCCTGGCGCGCGGCAATCCTCTGCGCGGCCATCGGCGCGCTGACCCTGCTCGCGCTGCTGAGCCCCGTATTGATCGATTGGTTGTCAAATCCCGCCGCGCACGACTATTCCACGATCTACGCCGCTTACCGCAAAAACCCCGCCGCGCTGGTTGCCGCAGTCGGCGACTGGTGCGGCTACGCGCCGCTGGCCTTTGCGCTCGCGGGCGCCGCGTTCGTCATCTTCCGCTCGCGCCGCGGCCGGCTCGCGCGGATGACGCTGGGGGCCTCGGCCATTGCCGCGCTGCTGTTCTCGCGCGTGCAATCGCCCTACCCGCACCATCTCTATCTAATCGCGCCTGTCGTGACCGTCTTCATCGCCGCCCCTTTGACGATGTTGTTCGCGCGCTCCCGGGCGGCGGGCGCCGTGGGCCTCGCCCTGCTCGCGGCGGCGACGCTTACGCCAGCGGGCGCGCTCGCCCCCCACGGAATATTCCCGACCGCCGGCCTGCCGCATACGCCCCGCTCCGATCTCGACGAACTGGCGCGAATGAAAGCCTGGGTCGACGCGCGCGCGACGCCGGAACATAAGGTCTGCGGCCTGGGCTCGAGCTACACGTTCAGCGGACAGTTGATCGACGAACTCTGGCAATTAAAGGCGGACAAGTCTCCGCTGGTTGGCGATCCCCGGCTCAAGCACAGTGTGGCGATGACCGACATTGACACGGTCGAGGGACCGCCGCGCCGAGGCCTGAAGGACTGCGCAATCCTGATCGTGGGCGATCCCGTGCAGACGCACGTAATCGCGTCCTACCAACTAACCGTCACCCTGCCCTCGCAAGAGATGCTGACGGGTGTTGGAATTGGCGCGCATTACCGGCGAATGGGCGAGGTCTTTCATCTCGAACATGGCGTCAGCGCGGTTGCCTTCGAACAGACGAGCATGCTGACCGACGCCGACATGGACGCGCTCGCCGATCGCTGGCGCGCCGCTCGGGTGGGGCAACGCTGAAGGGGCCTGTCGCAATTTTGCGGCGTTGACGGTTGGTTTGCCACGCTGGCCGAATGGGCGCCTCCCGTTTGGAGGTTTCCATGATCCTGTCCGCCATCGCCGCCAAGCTCAAGCGCCGGTGGAGGCCATGCTGTGGCTACTTAAGGGCCTTGCCCGCGCCTGGACTGTGATGCGGACCCAAGCGGGTTTGCGACACGCACCGAAAGGTTTCCAACAAGGAGCTTCGTTCATCGCACCGAATTGTGTCGCCTAAACGCCTGCGCGATCGAATTCGACGTGTAGGGCTTTGTGATTACCGCCGTAGTTCGGTGTTCGACCGGGTAGTCGATGCCATCGCCATATCCGGTGGCAAATACGTGATGCACCCCGAGCGCTCGTAAGCGCGACGCAATCGGCCAACTCATCTCGCTGCCAAGGTTTATGTCGAGCAAAGCAAAGCTCGGTGTTTCGAGATCAATCAGTCGGAGCGCCTCAACGACATTGCTCGCGATGGTCACACGTGCGGCCCCCAACGCGACAAGCACATCCTCGACATCGAGTGCGATTATGATGTTGTCTTCAACAACCAAGACGAGTCCTGAAAGTTTAAAGGGCGCTTCCGGGCGCGGAGCGACAATTCGAATTTGCTGGGAGTCATGGCCGAAGACAACGTGCTGGGCCGGAACGACGAAGCGTGCGTGAAATCCTGAAGCGGCATAGTCGAGTGTCGCTTGGCCGCCGAGTTCATGCGGAATTGATCGTTGTATAATCGTCGAACCGAACCCCCGTCGTTTCGGCTCTGAAACGGGCGGCCCGCCGACCTCGGTCCAATCCAGGGTGAGACCACCATCTACGTCGTGCTTCCAAGTGATAATTATTCGTCCGGCGTCACCCGACAGCCCGCCGTGCCGGACCGCGTTGGTCATCAACTCGTGGATGATCAACGCCACGGTCGAAAACGCTTGAGGCTGCAAATGAATAGACGGGCCGCTGGCATCGATACGCGACGCCCCCTCCCCGAGGTATGCTCCAGCTTCGGTGGCGATTAGCGCCGCCAGCGAGCCCGGTTCCCAATTCTTGGCGGTGATCTGGTCGTGTGCACGCGCCAGCGCGTACACCCTGTCGCCGAGGATCGTGGCGTAGGTAGCGACATCGGCGGCGCTTTTGCGGCTCTGTGAAACCAAACTGCGGATCAGACCGAGAATATTGCGGACGCGGTGATTAAGCTCGGAGACAAGGAGTTCCTGGCGCTGCGCCGCCGCCCGGCTTTCACGCTCGGTCATCCCGGTTAAATCGAGCATTGCTTCCAGAAGCGAGACACGGAGAACCTCCGACGCCCGCAGTTCGGCCTCGCTCCACGGCGCCGACTGGCCGCGCTTGAGCTCCCGCCATGCCTCAAAACTTTTACGCGGAGTAAGCCGCGGACCATTGGGGCCGTGGACGACAAGTTTGCCCGGCGCGCCAGCCCAAATCACCGAGCGGGCAATCTCATGCCTGAAGAAAATCAAATAGTCGCGCGGCGACCTCGAAATCGGCACGACCAGCATGCCGGCGGCTCGCTCGACAAATTCCTTTGCAGGCGCATGGAAACTGGCGAGATTATCAGTCGAGAAGATCCGGCTTGCCGCGGTGCGGTCGAGGAGCGATCGAAGCTTCGCCAGCTCTTCGAGTGTCGGCGTCGAGCCCCAAATAACCACGTTCTCGCCGATACAGACTGCAAGCCCTTCGCAAGGCAAAAGGTCCCGTAGTGGCTCAGCCATCTCGGCAATTCTTCGTTCCGGCGAACGATCGTTCAGCAATGCTGCGCCGAGCTGATGTTGCAGGTCAGACATCCGCGCTTCGTAGTTCGCCAGTTCAGTACGCTCCTGCTCGGCGAGAAGAAAAGACAGCAGACGTCCGAACAATTCAACCGTCGTACGCTGTTCAAAGCCAACGTGCCGCGCGGCCATGTGGTGGCAGGAAATTAGACCCCATAGGCGGCCATCGCGAATCAACGACACTGTCATCGTCGCGCCGACCCCCATGTTCTTGAGGTATTCGATGCACATAGCCGAATGCGATCGTAGCGCGCTCATCGACAGATCGAGGGGCTCGCCCATCGCGCCGAGTTGAGGAACGATCAGGCTTGGAGAACCATCGACGTCGGCAAGCAGGCGCACGGGATTGCGGATAAGCAAGGCGCGCGCCTGCCGCGGAATGTCCTCGGCCGGATAACGCAGGCCCAAGAAAGGCTCGAGTCCGGAGCGTACTTTTTCGGCGATGACTTCGCCGGAATCGTCAGCATGAAACTTATAGATCATGACCCGGTCAAAGCCGGTCATGATCTGGACCAGGCGTACGGCTTCGCGCACAAGGTTTGTCTGCCCCTGCATGCGCGACATCATCGTGCGGACCATAGCGCCGGCGTTCAATTCACCAGGTGATCGGCTCGGCTCGGCTTCGATGATGATCGTCAAGCCGGAGATATGAACGGCAATATCAAACAGTGCTCCCGCATCCTGAAGCGTCACAGCGAAGATGCGCTCGACCGCGTCCGCGCCGCGAAGCATGCTCAGGCCGTTGCGAACCGTGTGGATGGCTTCCTTCGTGAACACGCCACGAAGCGGCGCGCCAAGCAGCGTCTCGAGGGAGACTCCAAGAAACTCGGGCGTGTTCGCGGAAACGCGAGAAATTAACCAATCAAACGAGATCGCAATGAGAAAACCGACCGATTGAATTGCGCCGATATGATGGATCGGTTCACGGTCACAACTTGTCAGGTCGACCTGCGCGTGCGCCTGAGTCACTAGTTGTGTGGACATATCGACACCTCTCGATACCAATCTCAAGGGTCAAACTGCGTCGGCGATTCATTTGAATTCGCTACGCCTATGCGGCAGGAACGTCAATGATATCCGAAGGTCGGTGGCTTCCAAAGCTTTAACACGGCGCCACGATCCATTCAGGAGTTCAATTCGAGCCAAGTCTCGGCGTCGCGCTTCTCTCTTCCAAATTGCAGGAAATGCCCGCTGTAAGCCCGCTCACTGGGTTTCGCTCCCCCGCCGTTTCGTTGGCCAAGCGAGGCGGTCTTTCGCCGGCGGCGGCGGCTGCCGCGCTTCGGGCCCCCATCGGCGCAGCAGCGACATCGGTGACCATGGCCGCGTTTGGATGCGCCGCGATTTTGGTCTGGCGGGCAGGAATGTTTTTCTCGCGAGCCGGGCATGAACGGTAGCATAGGGGCACGCTCGCGTGCAGCACGCACAACAGCGGCCCTGATCCTACTTTGCCTCCACCAATGCGGTGCGCAACCTCGAAATCTCCCCCTTCAGCCGAGCGAGTTCATCGAGCCCCATTCCCGACGCCCGCACCAAGCATTCCGGGACATGCCGTGCTCGCGCCCGCAGCGCCTCGCCCTTCGCTGTCACCCGCACGCGCACTTGCCGCTCGTCTTGGGGGTCTCGCGCTCGCGTGACGAGGCCGTCGGTCTCCATGCGTTTCAGGAGCGGGGTCAGGGTGTTCGACTCTAGCGACAGCTTTTCCCCCAGGCCACCCACGGTTCGGGCATCCTCCTCCCAAAGCGCAACCATGACGAGGTATTGCGGATAGGTCAGGTCCAACGGATCGAGCAGCGGTTTATACAAGCGGTTGACGGCATGACCGGCGGCGTAGATCGCCAGACAGATCATGTCCTCGAGACGAACGTCGAGCTTAACGGACTCGGAGGGCGAAGCGCTTGTCATGGGTGACCTATTTGAATTGCAGAGCCGCCGTCTGCAAGCATCTTGACTTCGTCGAAAGCTCCAATATATGTCGTGTACGATGAAATCGCTTACGATTCCATCTAAATATCTTAAGGAAATTCCATGTCCGTGAACGTGCTTTACAAGACCTCCGCCCACGCTACCGGAGGCCGCGATGGCCGCGCTGTTGTCGAAGATGGCAAGCTTGACGTTGCGCTCTCCACGCCAAAAGAGCTCGGCGGCGCGGGCGGCGCTGGCAACAATCCTGAGCAGCTTTTTGCGGCCGGCTACGCTGCCTGCTTCCTCGGCGCGATGAAGGCCGTATCGAGCTCGGTCGGCGTGAAGGTGCCGACCGATGCGGCGATCGACAGCACAGTCGGCATCGGCCCGCGTTCAGAAGGCGGCTTTGGCCTGACGGTTGCGCTTTCGGTTTCCTTGCCCGGCCTCGACCATGCCAGCGGCGAGAAGCTGGTCAACGCGGCGCATCAGGTTTGCCCGTATTCCAACGCGACTCGCGGCAACATCGACGTGCAGCTCACGGTCGTCTGACACGTCATCGTCGCGCGCTCTTCGCGAGCGCGCGCCTGATACTAAGAACTTGTAATACTAGGGGCTCGTGCCTCTCAGGCCGTCCGCGAGGCTCGTAGCGGGTGGCGGGGGCGGAGCATTGAAAGCGTCAACTACAAGATCGCCATAAGGATTGGCGGCGGAGGGGCGACGGTTCGGCCGCTGCGGCGGAATCGGCGCCGATGTCGCGACTGACTTCTCGGCGGTGCTGACACCTTCGGAAACCGCGTGAGGGCGCGGCGGCGGCAGTGGCGGCATAGTGAGCGCTGACGCTCGCGCCAGCGCATCGGCATGATTGTCGGATGCTACAGCCGGTTTGGGATCAACCAGGGCCAGCGCGCTACGAGGCGCGGCGCCGACTCCATGGGTGATCTCGTTCGGGAGCCCGTCGCGTTCAATCAAGGCAGCGACCAAATCGGGACTTGGGACAGACTTCGACATTGTGGAAGCAACCGCGAATTCGCTTGGCCTGGGCCGCGGCAATGGCGTGTCGACGTCAACCGAAGCCAACAGATCGTTGTTCTTCAACTGATCGGGCTTGCGTGGCGGCAATGGCGCAATGAACTCGGCCGCGACAGGGCCGTGCAATTGGACCCCAGTCGTATCGACATCCGGCGCGGCGTCCGTCTGCACAGCGGTCGCAACCTCGACCTGTTTGGCCGGAACCGGCTCGGGAGCCTTCGCGGCGACAGGGGCGGGTTCGAGATAGGTCGGGCCGCTCGGCAACGATCCGCGCCCGTTCAGGAACGAGTTGTTGGAAACAGGCGCGCTGTCCGCCGCGCTCGCCACGTTCACGGTCTGCGCACCAGCGCCTCCGCGTCCGGAACTCGCGACGCGTGTCCCGCCGCGACCCGAAGCAATCACGCTCGCGCCGCCGGTCTCCTCATCGTCGTCCGCGCCGCCGCCCCTGGCGCCGCCAAACAACCAGCTAAAGAAATTGCCGGAACGGGTCGCCACCACGACTTCCCCGCCGCGTGACTGGATCATGGCGCGCGCTTCTTCATACCCTGACATCGGCTGGCCGTCGGCGGGAATGAATACCGTCTTGCCGTCAGGGAAAAGGCGCGCGAGCGAGTCGTGGCTCATGCGCGGCCAATAGCGCACCTCGCCCGAATCAATCTGCACCCAGGGCGTCGAGCCGATGGGGTAGAAGCCTACGCCGCCCTCCTGCATCCGCATCGCGACGTCGCGGATCGTTGCAGTGCCGACGTCGGTGAAATGCGCGTCGACCGCCTTGCCTTGCATGTGCTGCGAATGTTCGGCGACAAGCCGCGAGCGACGGCGCAGCATCGCGTTAGTTTGCGGCGAGCGGTAGCCGGAAAGTACGTCGATCGGTTGCTGCGAACCGGCCTGCCGATTGACCTCCCAGATGATGTCGAAAAGCTTCGGGTCCATCTTGGTCTGCTCGTTGAGCCGCC
>JAYTRP010000693.1:0-8817 GCA_043746145.1 Hyphomicrobiales bacterium
CATGCGGCCACGGCTTTCTTCTGTCCACATCCGGAGCTTGAATCACAGACCTGACCCCGCCGCTACCCTACCGCAGCCATTTTCAAAACAGCCTCTAAGGCATAAATTGAGCGTTTGAGCTCGAAAACGGTGAGGTTTCGCGCTTTGCGTGGCGACGACGACAGAGTATAGAGGCCCGCCGTGCTAGTTGCTCCGGCGGCGCTCGAGTTGGACACTAATGTTGCATGATCCCGCGCAGGGGGCGCCCGCCCCTGCGATTCCCGACCAAGACGCGCACGCGGGTCATGGCGGCGGCAAATTCTGGGTTCTGGCGTTAGGATCGGTCGGTGTCGTGTTCGGCGACATCGGCACCAGCCCCCTCTATGCGCTGCAGACGGCGCTTGGGCACTTCAAAGATTCGGGCCTGGGCCCGAGAGAGGTGATCGGTACGGTTTCGCTGATCATCTGGGCGTTGCTGATCGTGGTGACCGGCAAATACGTCTTGTTCCTAATGCAGGCCGACAACAAGGGCGAGGGCGGCATTCTGTCGTTGACGGCGCTCGCCCAGACGGCGCTGGGAAAGCGCACGTTGATCGCCTTCCTGCTCGGCGTAGCGGGCTCGGCGCTGTTTTCTGGCGATGCGATCATCACACCTGCAATCTCGGTGCTCTCCGCGCTTGAGGGCCTTAAACAGGTCAACTCGGCGCTCGCGCCCTTCGTGCTTCCCGCGACCGTAGCGGTTCTTATCCTGCTGTTTGTAGTGCAGAGCCGGGGCACTGCGGGAGTGGCGACCTTCTTCGGGCCGATCATGCTGGTTTTCTTCATCGTCAACGCCGGGCTTGGCATCCTCAAAATTCCCTCGGCCTGGATTATTCTCCGCGCGCTGAGCCCCGTGCCGGGGGTGACCTTTCTCTGGGCTCACGGTCCGATGGGTTTTATCGTGTTGGGCAGCGTGTTCCTCGCGGTGACCGGCGCCGAGGCGCTGTACGCCGACATGGGCCATTTCGGGCGCAAGCCGATCCAGGCATCCTGGCTGTTTCTGGTGCTACCGGCTCTGATTTGCAACTATCTCGGGCAGGGTGCGCTGATCCTGAGTGACCCGACAGCGGTCGCAAACCCCTTCTATCTCCTGGCGCCCACCTGGGCTTTGATCCCGATGGTGCTGCTTTCGACCGCCGCCACCGTTATCGCGAGCCAGGCCGTGATCACCGGAGCCTATTCACTGGTGAGCCAGGCGATCCAGCTCGGGCTACTGCCGCGGATGGAAATTATCCATACCTCCGACACACAAGAGGGGCAGATCTACATTCCGCGCGTCAACCGTATCCTGTTGCTCGGCGTGCTGGCGCTGGTGCTGCTGTTCAAGAGTTCCGACGCGCTTGCCAACGCCTATGGCATCGCGGTGGCCGGGACTATGGTCGCGACCACGGCGCTGGCCTTCTTCGTTGTCTGGAAGCTGTGGCGCTGGCCGTTGTGGGGCGCGCTCGCGCTAATCTGTGGTTTTCTATCCATTGATATCAGCTTCTTTATCGCCAATCTCTACAAGGTGTTCGACGGCGGCTACGTGCCGCTTTTGTTAGGGGCCACGACCTTCGTCATCATGTGGACGTGGTCACGCGGCAGCAAGATCTTGATGGAAAAGACGCACCGGGATTCAATTCCGATGGTGGATCTGATCAAGATGCTGGCGAAGTCAAAGCCGACTCGCGTGCCCGGTACGGCGATCTTTTTGACTAACGACGTCGGCGCGGCGCCTTCGTCTTTTATGCATAACCTCAAGCACAATAAGGTGTTGCACGAGCGCGTGGTGATGATGTGCGTTCGCAACGAACCGCAGCCGCGCGTGCCGCTGTCGCAGCGCTATGAAATCAACCAGCTTTCGCCCGATTTCATCACGGTTAGGCTGCATTTCGGTTACATGGAGCAACCGCGCATCCCGGCCGCTCTCGCCGGCCTGCGCAAGGTCGGGCTGAAGTTCGACATTATGACAACGTCCTTCTTTCTGGGCCGCCGTTCGCTGAAGCCGGCGCTGAAATCCGACATGCCGAAATGGCAGGACCACCTGTTCATCCTGCTCGCCAAACAGGCCGCCAGCGCCCCGGACTTCTTCCACATTCCCAGCGATCGAGTGGTGGAATTGGGCGCGCAGATGAAGGTGTGAGGTCGGCCGCGGATCGGCGCAATTCTTGCGTCCAGCGCGGCCCGAACGCGTCTACATCTGATCCCCTTACAAATATCCCCACGTCGAGCCCCTCATGCCCGCCACCCCCGAAGATCTGTTCGCCTTTCTCGAAAGTCTCGGCATCGTCTCGCAGACGGTTGAGCACCCGCCGCTACACCGGGTCGAGGACTCGCAGGCGTTGCGGGGCGAGATTCCCGGCGGGCACTCGAAGAACCTGTTCGTCAAAGACAAGAAGAGTCGGCTGTTTCTACTGACCCTGGGCGAAGAAACGCAGGTGGACCTCAAGAGGGTTCACGAGAAGATCGGCGGCCAGGGCAGGGTCTCGTTTGGATCGGGCGAGTTGCTCGAAGAGGTCTGGGGCGTCAGGCCCGGCGCGGTGACGCCCTTTGGCGCGATCAACGACACAACCCATCGCGTCACCGTCGTACTCGACCGCGACTTGATGCAGCACGAGCGCGTCAATTTTCACCCGCTCGTCAACACCCGCACGACGGGCCTTTCGCCGGCGGATCTGCTGAAATTCCTGCGCGCGACGGGCCATGAGCCGCTAGTCGCCGTGCTAAGCGGGAACGGCGTTGAATAATCGGGCGAGAATCGCCATTTAGGAATCGCGCCTGAAGCAGGGCGCTCGGCCAAGGATTGTTAAGATGAGCCTGAACGCAACGACCGCGCAGCCGAGCAAGGTCAAAGACGTTACAACCGCGACCTTCAAGCAGGACGTGATGACGGCCTCGATGCGCCAGCCGGTGCTGGTCGACTTCTGGGCCCCCTGGTGCGGTCCCTGCAAGCAACTCGCTCCGATCCTAGAAAAGGCGGTCGGCGACGCCGAGGGCAAGGTGTTGCTCGTCAAGATGAACATCGACGAGCATCCCCAGATTGCGGGCCAACTCGGCGTCCAGTCGATCCCAGCGGTAATCGCCTTCGACAAGGGTCAGCCAGTCGACGGCTTTGTAGGCGTTTTGCCGGAAAGTCAGGTGCGCGGCTTCTTGGAGCGTTTGGTCGGCCCGCTCGGTGGCGGCGCCGAATCGCTGGTGAAGGAGGCCGAGGCGGCCGTAGCGTCCGGTGAAGTCGATTTAGCGGCGGAACTTTACGCGCAGGTTTTGACGGAAGACGAGACCAACCCCAAGGCGATCGGGGGTCTCGCCAGACTGCATGTCGACGCTGGAGATCTCGATCAGGCGCGGGCGGTGCTGTCGATGGCGCCCATCCCCGCAGTCGGCAAGGAGCCCGACCCTGCGGTCTCTGCGGCGCTAGCGGCGCTTCATCTTGCCGAGAAGGCAGAATCGGTTGGCGATTTGGCGCCGTTGGAAGCGGCGCTTGCCGCAAACCCCGACGATCACCAGGCGCGCTTCGACCTCGCGGTCGCGCTTAACGCGAAGGGCGAGCGCGGCCAGGCCGCCGACGAGTTGTTGACGATAATCAAGAGCGACCGGGCGTGGAACGATGCTGGAGCGCGCCGGCAATTACTGCAGTTTTTTGAAGCCTGGGGCCTGATGGATCCCACGACCGTCGCCGCGCGGCGCAAACTTTCGGCAATCTGGTTCTAATTACCATAGCGCCGCCCCTGAGAACGCTCATGAAGCTCAATCGCGCCTACGAATCCCTTGATGATCTCCCTGCGGCGCTGCCGATTTTCCCGCTTGCGGGCGCTCTGCTGCTGCCGCGTCGGCCGATCCAACTCACCGTGTTTGAGCCCCGCTATCTCGAGATGCTGGACGATGCGCTCAGCGGCGAGCGGCTGATTGGCGTCATTCAACCACGCGCGGGCGATGACGCGATGGGGCCGACGCCTGAACTTTGTCAGATCGGCTGCCTCGGCCGCATCGTGCAATACGCGGAAATTGGCGATGGTCGCTGTTTTCTGACGCTCATGGGCGTCGCGCGTTTCAAGATCGCGGCCGAATTGCCCACCTTGACGCCCTATCGGATGGTGCAGGCGGATTTCACGCCGTTTGCGCATGATCTGGTCGAAGGGGCAGGCGAAAAAGAAGTCGATCGCGAGGCGCTCGTCACCGCGCTGCGTGATTTCGCCAAAGCGAACGATTTCAAGATCGCGTGGGACGACGTCGAAAAGGCGTCGAACGAGTCGCTGGTCAACGCGCTCGCCATGATGAGCCCGTATGGCGCACGCGAAAAGCAAGCGATGCTTGAAGCGAGCGATCTGAAGTCGAGGGCGGATATCCTGGTCGCGGTTGCGCAGATCGAACTCGCACGCAGCGCTGAGACGTCGCTGCATCTGCACTGAAACTGCTATTTCTTGGGTTATCGTTGACGACTAGCAAAGTCGTTTCGCAGCCATAACTCAGCAGGATAATCTGGTCGGTTCTCCACCGCGTAAAGGCGGTAGTCCCGCATGATGTTTTCAATGTCGGGATCGGACCAGAGCGCGGCGTGAAAACGCGTATTGGTTGGGCCGACAAGCAGCGCATCTGGCAGTTTGGCGCGTAAGTCGCCCAGCAACCGCTCACGTTCGGCCTTGGCGAAAGGCGCAAGTCCTTGCGCCAGCGCCGTGTCGGCCGGATGTTGGTCGATCAGGCGCCGCACGCCAGCTGTCACCACCATTGCGTTAGCCTGAAGCGTCCAGATCGCCCCGATATGCCGGGCAAGGGGAAAGCCCAGCCCTTCGTCCTCGGTCAGAGCCCCGATTGACAAACCCGGTCCGAATTTCGCCAGCGAAGTTTCAAGGGTCGGAGTCAGGGGACGTTCGATCTCGCAAAGGCCGCAGGCGGCGCCAATTACGCTCGCCAAACCTAACCGCGCCAGACTTTCGCTTGAGAGCGTAAGCCTGCGCGACAGCGCGTCCATGGCTAGTCCAGCGGCAAGGCCGAGCAGAATGGCGAGACCGAGGCTGTGGACCCAGGCAATCGCCGTCGCCGCGCATGTCGCTCCCAGCGCCGTCGCCGAGAGGTCGCCCTTGCGCGGCCTCCAGGCAAACCCGGTCGCCAGCGTAGCGAACATCATCGCCGGCACGACCTGGTAAACCCAGCCCTTGCCCTGGACGGCGAAGGCGACCGCGGCTCCCAGCGCCGCGAGCCCGGCAATCGCCAAAGCCGGCTGCTTTATGCGTTCTCCCGCCGTTAGAGCGGCGAGCATCCCGATCAGAACGCTAAGGATTAACCCCGGATTGACCAGCAGCGTCAGCGCGCTCTCGCGCACGGGTAGATAGGCCGCGATACCGACCGGCAGCACGTCGCTGACATAATAGGGAAATAAACGCGGCGTCAGCGCGAGATAGGCGAGCCCCACGGCGGCGGCGGCGTAATACTCAAGGGCTCCCAGCACGCGACGAAAACCGATCTGGCGCGCGAGATAAAGAGCGACAAACACTCCAATCAACGCGTAGGGCGGCTTCACCGCGGCCATTACGCCAGCGCTAGCGCCCGCAAGCGCAGCGAAGCGCCAATCGACGCGGCTTTCCAGCGCGCGGGCGAGCGCCAGCGCGAGGAGCGGCACGCCGAGCACGGCGGCCAGATGATCGCGCTCGCAAAAGGATTCACCGGGAAGGATCATCATCGCGACTATGCCCGCGACGAGTGCGCCCGGGGCGACTCTCGCGCCTTGCAAGATCACTGCGCTCAACCCGAGGCTCGCCGCGCAAATGGCGAAGCCGAACAACGAAACCGCGAGCTCGCTGGGTAGGCCGAGCGCTCGTGCCGCCGCAACTGCGGGCCAGTAGAGCATCAGCGAGGCCGGCGGATTGATTTCAAAGAAGTCGCGGTAGGGGACCGCGCCGGCGAGCCAGCGCTCGTCGATCTCGATCAGCCACGACACGTCGGCCATCATGCCGAACGCAATCTGGAGCGCGACCGCCAGCGCAACGAGAGCAAGGGCGAGTGCGAGCGTCTGGGATTGATCCGTCAGCCCGAGCGCGCCGATTCTGGGCGCTGCGCTCGGAGCCGCGACATCGCTCATGCGCGCCGGGCTTCCCGCTCAGCAAGCGCCGCGGCTTTCCAATCGGCATGCGCGGCGGCTTCCCAATCGGCATGCGCCGCGGCTTCCCAATCGGCATGCGCCGTGGCTTCTGCTTCGAAGCCAATGGCCCGATCGACGAAATAGAGCGGCCGTCCCTTCACTTCGGTGTGTATCCGGCCGATGTAGACGCCGAGAACGCCCGTCATCAACATGTTTGCGCCGCCGAGCAGCGTCATTACGACGATCAGCGAACTCCACCCTCGCGCAACGTCCGCGCCCGCGAACCACATTATGACGACCATCGCCGCGTAGAACATCGCCGCAGCGCAGACTCCAAGGCCGACCCAAAGCGCCGCGCGCAGCGGCGCATCGGAGAAGGAGACGAGCCCGCTGACCGCCAGGCGCACCATCTTGCCAAGCGAATATTTGGTCGCCCCCGCCACGCGTGCGGCGCGGTGGAAGGGAACCACGGTTTGACGAAAGCCGACCCAGGAAAACATTCCGCGGACGAAACGGTCGCGCTCCGGCATGGCGAGAAAACTGTCGACCGCCTTGCGGTCGACCAGCCGAAAATCGCCGACGTCGCGGGGAATTTCGACGTCGCTCAGCTTGCCGATCAGGCGATAGAACAGGTTCGAGGTCAGCAGTTTGAAATGACTTTCGCCGTCACGCGAGAGGCGTTGCGCATAGACGATCTCATAACCTTCGCGCCACTTAGCGGCCATTTCGAGCACGATCTCGGGCGGGTCCTGCAGGTCCGCATCCATGATGACCACGGCTTGTCCGCGCGCGCGCGCCATGCCGCTCGACATTGCGACCTGCTGACCAAAATTGCGCGAAAGTTTCAAGAACCGATAGCGCCCGTCCATACGGGCTTTTGCTTCCAGTAGGATCGGGCTGGTGTCGCTCGATCCGTCGTCGACAAAGATCACCTCGGCGGCAGCGTCGAGCCGGCGCAGCAGGTCGTCGAGCCGGTGCAGCAGGACCGGCAGCACCGCTTCTTCGTTGAAGATGGGGACGACCAGGGAATAGACGGGGTTCATGCAGGTCCAGAGCTCGGAGAGAAGCCCTAAACTACAGATGCGTTGTTAAGAAAGACGTAAAGCCAGCCTCACGCAACGTTGGACTTCGCGCCACTACCCCAAGAGGAATCGCAGTGATAAGGCTCGACGCGGGATGACGAGGGCTGCCGGCATGGAATGGGAAAATACACCGGAATCTTCGAACGTCGAAGACCGTCGCGGGCAGAGCACAAACGCTGGGATGGGCGGCGGCGGGATTTCGGGCGGAACGGGCGGACTCGGCATCGGCGTAATCGTCATCGTGCTGATCATCAGCTATTTCACAGGCATCAATCCATCGGTGCTGATGGGTGGCGCGCAAATTCTGGTCGGCAATGGCGGCGGTCAGGTCGCCACCAACAATCCGGCGCCGCGCAATAATCCTGCGCCGCCGCGCCAGAACGCCGCCGCCCCCACCACGGACCGCATGACGAGCCTCGTGCGGCATGTGCTGGGTGAGACTGAGGCGGTCTGGAGCAAGGTCCTGCCTGCGCAAAAGGGCGTGCGTTACACCCCCGCGACTCTGGTGCTCTATGACGGCGCTACGCAAGCAGGTTGTGGCGGCGCGAGGGCGGCGATGGGACCGTTTTATTGTCCGGAGGACAAGAAGGTCTACCTCGACATGTCGTTCTTCCGCGAGATGCAGAACAATTACGGCGGCGGCGGTGACTTTGCCTACGCCTATGTGATCAGCCACGAAATCGGCCATCACGTGCAGGATTTGCTCGGCATCCTCGACAAGGTCGACCGGCAGAAGCAGAACGTTTCGCGCACGCAGGCCAATGCGCTTTCGGTTCGCATCGAATTGATGGCGGATTGTCTGGCTGGGGTCTGGGCCGCCAACGCGAACAAGGAATGGCAAAACTTTACCACGCCGGCCGATATCAAGCAGGCGCTGGCGACCGCGCAGGCGATCGGCGACGACATCTTGCAGAAGGCCGCCCGCGGCTATGCCGTTCCTGACAGCTTTACCCACGGCTCGGCTGCGTCGAGAGAGAAGTGGCTGAACACGGGTCTGCAAAGCGGGCAGGTGGATAGTTGCGACACCGGGGTGATGTGAAGGGCGGCGACTTCGCGCTTTACGAGATCGCTTTCGGCCTAAAGCGCCTCTTCGCCGGTTTCCTCCGGCGGCGCTTCATATTTCATGATTATCGGCGCCTGCATCAGCGCGAAAACGATCGTCAGAGGCAGGAAGCCGAATGACTTGAACTCGACCCAATGCGCCGTCGTCGTCGTGCGCCAGAGGATCTCGTTCAGCACCGCTTCCAACAAAAAGAAAAACGCCCAGCGCCACGTGATGATCCGCCAGCCCTCGGGCTTCAGATTGAGCGCGCCATCGAACATGATCTGAAGAATCGGCTTCCCGTACGCGAGGCCGAAGAACAGCGCGCCCGAGAACAGCAGATAAAGCGCCGTCGGCTTGATCTTGATTAGCGTCTCGTTGTGAAAGATCAGCGTCAAAGACCCGAACACGGCGACGATCACCGCAGTGACCAGCGGCATGATCGGAATGCGGCCGAGCATCGCGTATGAGATCGCCAGCGCCAAAAGCACCGCGCCCATCATCACGGCGGTCGCTGCAAAAATGTTCAGGCGCGAATAGGTCAGGAAGAATAGCGCCAGCGGCCCGAGTTCGAGTGTGAACTTAAGCGCGGGGTTCATCTTCTTTCGTCGTAGCGGCGC
>JAYTRP010000694.1:0-8816 GCA_043746145.1 Hyphomicrobiales bacterium
GACAGCGCTCCTATACTTGGATATTTAAATAGCCTTTCAGCGTAGGATTTTGCCTGTCCTGATAAAGCTACAATCTGTGGAAGACCTGCTCCAATCAGCAATATGGGAAGATTTTTTTGATTAACTTTATGCATCGCTGTTATTAACGCTTCTAATTCTGAATACTTTAGGTATTGCATTTCGTCAATAAGTATACATATTTGCGTTTTTGCCGCTATCGCAGCTTCCCCGATTGCAACTATTGTATCGGAAAAATCCGATTCGAAGTCTCCGCTATCTGCAACCCCAGGCTCAGGTAGAATATTAAGACCGAAATCAAATTCGCCGAAGTTTACTTTCAAATTTCCAATCAAGCTTCGCATTACACGAAGGCCACGCTTTGCTTTGTATTTCGCAGCCTCGACGTAATCAAATGTAAATAATATTCTTTTTAGCTGAGGTACAATAAGGTGTAATAATGGTTTATTTTCGTTAGCTTCAATAAGAATTTCATGAAATCCAAGTTGTTTCGATATTGCCTGTATCTTTACCAATAAAACCGTCTTACCAACCCCCCGCAGGCCAGTCAGGATCAGACCTTGTGCTGCATTTCGTATCTTGACACGTTCAAGTGCAATTGTGGCATCGGTTAATAGCGAAGTGCGGCCTGCTAATTCCGGTGGAGGGTTTCCGGCGCCGGGCACATAGGGGTTTCTGATAGGATCCAAAAGGCAAAAACCCATCTATATCGAAGTTACCCAGAACGAGACATAATTGGGTAAACTCGCTATAAGGTTGCGTCAAGCCGCTTCGTCCCGCCCACCGCTCACCTTCCGCTCCCCTCCACTTTCCCGTAAATCTCCACCATGCCGCCCCGCAAATCCAAAACTCCCGTTCTCGACACCGCCCGCGAGGAGCATACGCGACTTGGCGCCGAGATCGCCGAACACGACCGGCGCTATCACGGCGAAGACGCGCCGACGATTTCGGACGGCGACTACGACGAGCTTCGGCGGCGCTACGACGAGCTTGAGCAAACCTTCCCCCAGCTCGCCAACGCGGACTCGCTGAGCCGCAAAGTCGGCGCGGCGCCTTTGGAAAAATTCGCCAAGGTCCGGCACAAAGTCCCGATGCTTTCGCTGGGCAACATCTTCGCCGACGAGGACGTAGCGGAGTTTTGCGCCCGTGTGCGGCGATTCCTCGGGCTTGCCGAGAGCGCGCCGTTGGCCGTCGTCGCGGAACCCAAGATCGACGGCCTTTCCTGCTCGCTGCGTTACGAGCATGGCGAATTCGTCCAGGCGGCGACGCGGGGCGACGGCTACGAGGGCGAGGACGTCACCGCCAATGTGCGCGTGCTCGACTCGATGCCCGACCGGCTCGACGGCGCGCCGGCGATCCTGGAAGTGCGCGGCGAAGTCTATATGGCGCATGAGGATTTCGCCGCGCTCAATGTGCGCCAGACCGAAGCGGGCAAGGCCACTTTCGCCAATCCGCGCAACGCCGCCGCCGGCTCGCTGCGCCAACTCGACCCGCGCATCACCGCCGAGCGGCCGCTGAAGTTCTTCGCTTATTCCTGGGGCGAAGTCAGTGAACCCTTCGCCAAGACGCAGCATGGCGCCATAAAAGCGTTTGCCAAGTTCGGCCTACCCGTCAATCCGCTGACGCGCGTCTGCCAGACCGCCGAGGAGATGCTCGCCCATTATCGCGAGATCGAAAGCCGCCGTGCGACGCTCGGCTACGACATCGACGGCGTCGTCTACAAGGTCGACGATCTCGCGCTGCAAATGCGGCTAGGTTTTGTCTCACGTAGCCCCCGCTGGGCGACCGCACACAAATTTCCCGCGGAACGCGCGACGACGATCGTCGAGGCGATCGAGATCCAGGTCGGGCGCACCGGATCCCTGACGCCGGTCGCCAAGCTGCATCCCGTAACGGTCGGCGGCGTCGTGGTCGCCAATGCGACACTGCACAACGAGGATGAAATCGCGCGCAAGGACGTGCGGGTGGGCGACACCGTCACCATACAGCGCGCCGGCGACGTGATTCCGCAAGTGCTGAGCGTCGTGATCGACAAGCGGCCGGAGCGCAGCGTCCCGTTCGTATTCCCCGAGACTTGCCCGGTTTGCGGCTCCGCGGCTTTGCGCGAGATCGACGAGAAGACCGGTGAGGCCGATGTTGTCAGGCGCTGCACGGGACGCTTGGTCTGCGCCGCGCAACTGGTCGAAGGCCTCAAGCATTTCTGCTCGCGCAACGCCTTCGACATCGAGGGACTTGGCGACAAGCAGATCGAGTTGTTCTTCAAGCAGGGGCGCATCAAGACCCCCGCCGATATTTTCACGCTGCAAGCGCGCGACGGACAGGGCGCAGCGCCGTTGCACGCGTGGGAAGGGTTCGGCGAGACTTCCGCGCACAATCTGTTCGCTGCGATCGAGGCGCGGCGCACCATCGTCTTCAATCGCTTTCTGTTCGCGCTTGGCGTGCGGCATGTCGGCGAGACCAACGCGCGCCGACTCGCGCGTCACTTCGCTGATTTTGCGGCCTTGCGCGCGGCGGCGCGGGCGCCGGACGCGCTCGCGATCATCGGGGATATCGAGGGCGTCGGGCCGGTCGTGGCGGAGGGCGTCGTCGATTTCTTCGCCGAGCCGCACAACGAGGCGGCGATCGACGCGCTGCTCGCGCAAGTTCAGATCGAGCCGATGGAGGCGGTCGCGACCGGCCATCCGCTCGCGGGCAAAACAGTGGTGTTCACCGGCTCGCTGGAGCGGATGTCGCGCGACGAGGCCAAGGCGATTGCCGAGCGGCTGGGCGCCAAAGTTTCCGGCGCGATTTCAGCCAAGACGCATCTCGTCGTCGCGGGCCCCGGCGCGGGCTCAAAGCTGACGAAAGCGCGCGAACTCGGGGTGGAGACAATCGACGAAGAGGAATGGCTGCGCCGGGTCGGGGCGGCGGGCGATGAGAACGGCGGCTGATCCGAGGCGCCGTTTTTACTGGCGTTCGCGCGTCTGGAAATCTATTGCGGTCTGGACGCTGGAAAAAGCGGACGCATCGCGCGAGACCGGGACGTGCACCCCATCGCACCACAATCCGCCGACCTCATCATTCGGTCGGCCGGGCTCGCCGATCTCGAAGACATCTTCGCCCTGGAATGCGCCTCGTTCGAAGGCGACCGACTGTCGCGACGGTCGCTCAGGCGTTTCCTGGGGTCTTTGCGCCGCCCGGTGATCGTCGCGAGATCCGAAGGCCGCCTCGCGGGCTACGTGCTGGTGTCGCTGCGTGAAAGCTCGCGCGCGGCGCGCATCTATTCGATTGCGGTCGACAGCGCGCTGAGCCGGCGGGGAATTGGCCGGCAATTGCTGCAGGCCGCAGAACGCTATGCACGCGCTAAGAAGCGCACGGCGTTGCGGCTAGAGGTTCGCTACGACAACCCAGCCGCGATCGCCCTCTACGAGAAGTTCGGCTATCTCCAATTTGGCCGCTACCCCAGCTATTACGCCGACGGAGCGACCGCGCTTCAGTTCGAGAAGCTGCTTATCCCCGCAAACGCGCCCGGGACCCAAAGAAATTCGCCTTGAGATACTGTTGCGCCATTGCCTTTGCGGCGAGCCGCTCGCATCTTTGTCGCCCTGGGGAAGCCATAGTGATTCGGGACGCATCCCGACCCTCTGTTCGGCCCAGGAGCCAGCCTCGGCGATGGTTGTAAAGCGTCTTTGTTACTTGGACCCCGGGGCTGCTTCATGACCGGGTGGGTTGTCCTCGTCGATCACGCACGCGACTTCCCCAACGCCGACACGCCGCACAAGGTGATTACGACCAGCGATTATCTGGCGCGCCCGAAACTATTCGCCGGCCCGGGGCGGCCGAAGATCATCAATCTTTCGCGATCTTACAATTACCAGTCCAAGGGCTATTACGCCTCGCTGCTGGCGGAGGCGCGCGGCCATCGTATCATCCCCACCGTGGAGACGATGCTCGAGCTTCGCGAACTCAAGCTCTACGAGCAGGCGCTACCCGACCTCGAGGAGGCGCTTACCGCTGCGGCGACCAAGGCGCGGGCGGCGGAAAAGGAGCCGTTCGACCTGCTGTTCTGCTTTGGCCTGTCGCGCGATCCGCGCTTCGAGGCGTTTGGCCGATTGCTGTTCGATTGGTATCGCTGTCCCGCGCTCGAAGTGTCGATTTCGCCCGGCAAACACTGGAAGATCGACCGGCTGAAGGCGCGGCCGCTCGCCAAGTTGGCGCCAGCGGACGCGGAGTTCTGCCGCCTCGCCCTGCAACAGCACACACAGCGCGACTGGCGCAATCCGCGCACCCGTGCGACGGCCAAATATTCGCTAGCGGTGCTGCACGATCCGACCGAGGCGATGCCGCCCTCTTCGGCCGAGACGTTGCGCTATTTTCAGCGGTTCGCCGAACGCCATTCCGTAGAAATCGAATTGCTCACGCGCCGGCAACTGGCGGAACTGGCGGAATACGACGGCCTGTTCATCCGCGCCACCACGTCGATCAACGACTACACCTACCGCTTCGCGCGGCGCGCGCTGCAGGAAGGGATGCCGGTGATCGACGATCCGGCTTCGATGATCCGCTGCACCAACAAGGTCTATCTGCACGAGTTGATGGAGGCGCATGGGATTCCCATCCCCACGACGGTGATGCTGGCCGACAAGGAAGACTTGGTAAAGGCGGAAAAGAAGCTGGGCTGGCCGATGGTGGTCAAAATCCCCGACGGTTCGTTCTCGCGCGGCGTGCACAAGGTCGACGATTTTTCCGCGCTCAAGACGTTGACAGATAAGTTGTTCGAGGACACCGACCTGCTGCTCGCGCAAAAATACATGCCGACCGATTTTGACTGGCGCGTTGGCGTGCTCGACGGCGAGCCGCTGTTTGTCTGCCAGTATCAGATGGCGCGCGGCCATTGGCAGATCATCAAGCATGGGCCGAACGGCGCGAAGGAAGGCGGTTTCCGGACGCTACCGCTAAACGAGGCGCCGCCGCGCGTCATTGCAATCGCGCTCAAGGCCGCGCGCGCAATTGGCGCGGGGCTCTATGGCGTAGACCTGAAAGAGAGCGGCGACACGGTGGTGGTGATCGAAGTCAACGACAATCCCAACCTCGAACACGGCGTCGAAGATCTCGTGGCTAAGGAAGAAATCTGGTTGCGCATTCTGCAATGGTTCATCAAGCGGATCGATGCTTGAGGCAGGGCGGCCTCAAAGCCAGCGCAGTTGCTCAAACATCGAATCACTCTTCAGAGGAGAGGAATGAACGTGTCGTAATTGATGAAACATGATGTGAAAGATAAACCTTGTTAGCTTCGACCTTGACGACAAGTTTCTTGTCGACAAACAAATTGCGGGGATCCAAAGCGTCTCCCTCAGCCAATTTGATGCGATTGCCCTCGACCTTTTCAACGGTGCCGACGTGCTGATCGTTGGCGTCGACGACTTCCATATGTTCAACGATATCCACCGGCCAACTCCTGCATAACCAACATCTTTTAGCAAACGCGCGGCGGATCGGTTCGTTCCTTGAGCTTGGCTCAAGCCCGAGCTTGAAAGACATCAGGCTGCGGGTTAAGAATCCTCGCGAGGGGATTTAAATTGCGCCAAAACAATTTAAGACCATTACCCACACGTATAAACAAAGCAGGAAGCGAAAATGTCGACCGGCTTTCTACATAGATACTTCCTCAATAATCCTTCTAAGCGATTACACAAATGGGCGCATTATTTTGATATTTACGAACGTCATTTCGAGCGATTCAGAGGGAAGTCGCCTGTTATATTAGAGATTGGCGTTATGGGCGGCGGATCACTAGAGATGTGGAAATCTTATTTTGGTGACGGATCAAAAATTATCGGGCTTGACGTCAATCCGAACTGCAAACGACATGAAGATATCGATGTCGAGATATTTATAGGTAATCAAGGCGATCGAGCTGTCTTAAAATCAGTAATCGATAAGTATCCAAGGATCGACATCATCCTCGATGATGGCGGTCATCGCTCCCCCGATATGATAATGTCATTTAAGTATTTATACGATCGTGTCCATCCGTATGGGGTCTACATGGTCGAGGATACGCACGCAAACTATTGGTCAGATTGGGGCGGTGGCGTAAAGGCGGACGGAACGTTCATGGAGTTGGTCAAGGATAAAGTTGACGAAATCAACGCATTCCATACGAGGGGCGCAATCCCCGTATCACAATTCACTACGTCAACCGACTACATTGCAATTTACGATAGCATTGTTGTTTTTGAGAAGCGCCCTCAAAGTCGACGCAATGCGCATCTGACAATGGGAATGGCGATGCCGTCCGAGGACCTCCACAACGCTTGATGGCGGGGTCAAAGGACCCGCGTGAGATCCCCGCCAGGTCTAGCATCCGCTCGATCGAGACATGCGCTTCGAGAGGGGCCGCCAACGCGTCGTGGGTCATGTCGACCTCGCGGCGCATCGCAATGCGAAGACGTGTCGATTGACCTAGCGGGACGCCGAACCGCTCGCGCCCATGGTCGCGCCATCCCCCGAATCACCGCGGCGGCCGAATGGCCGTGACGCCGCGCTCCGGCGGCCAACGACCCCTGATCCACCGTGGCTACGAAGCCCGCATTGCGTCGAGACGATCCGCTCGTTGTCCGTCCTGTCGTTGCGTTTTCCGCAATCAGCCATGGTCAACTACGATCATTCCAACGACGTCGGCAATGCCCAATGCTCCGCGGCGCCAACAGGCACAGCGGGAGTCCACCGATGCCGCACGCAAACTATGGCTCCGTCAAAGTCGGAGACGTCGACGTCTTCTACCGCGAGGCCGGTCCAAAGGACGGCCCTCTCGTGTTGCTGCTGCACGGCTTCCCAACGTCGAGCCACATGTTTCGTGACTTGATCCCCGCTCTGGCGTGCCGCTACCACGTGATCGCCCCCGACCTGCCCGGCTTTGGCAATACGATCGCGTCAAAACGCTGCGCCTTCGCCTGTAATTTCGACGGGCTGGCGGACGTCATGGCGGGATTCACAAATGTGCTCGGCCTCGACCGCTTCGCACTCTACATCTTCGACTACGGCGCGCCGGTCTGGCTTCGGTTGGCGCTCAAATACCCAGAACGCATCTCGGCGATCATCAGCCAGAACGGCAACGCCTACCTCGAGGGAATGAGTGACGGATGGGGTCCGTTCAAGGCCTATTGGGCCGATCCGCCGCTGGCGAACCGAGAGGCCTGCCGCGAGGCCGCGCTCACCGACGCCGCGCTTCATGTCCAATATGAGCACGGCGCGCCGCTCGATCGGCTGTCGCCGGAAGGGTTGACGCTCGACATTCACTACAGGCACCGGCCCGTTGCACAGGAGATCCGGCTCGACCTGATCTTGGACTATCGCACAAACCTTGTCCTCTACCCCAATTTTCAGCGCTACTTCCGCGAGGGCCAACCCCCATTTCTGGCGGTGTGGGGCGGCAACGATCCTTACTTCATCAAGGCAGGCGCGCAGGCCTATCGCCGCGACCCGCCCAGGGCGGAGGTTCATCTGCTTGATGCAGGCCATTTCGCGCTCCAGACCCACCATGTCGAGATCGCTGGACTGATGGACGGTTTCTTGCGACGGCACGTCGCTTGAGAGGAAACGCCATGATTGACGATGCAAGCCCCACTGAGCAACCGCTGATGCGCGCCGCGGTTCTCGATGCGGTCGGGGCGCCGCTGCGCATCGCGACGATTGCTCGCCCCGAGCCTGCGGCTGGCGAGGCGCTGGTGCGGATCATGGCCAGCGGCTTGAACCCGCTCGACGCAAAAATTCAGGCCGGCGCCGCACCTCACGCGCGCCAGGTCCCGCCCGTCGTACTCGGCCTCGATATGGCAGGAGTGATTGTGCGCGCTGGCGCCGGGGTGACAGGCTTTCGAAGCGGCGACGAGGTTTACGGCTTGATTGGCGGCGTCGGCGGACGGCAAGGCTCGTTGGCTGAATACGCCGCCGTCGATAGCCGTCTTCTCGCGCTGAAACCCAGGAATCTGAACTGGCGCGAGGCCGCCTCCCTGCCACTCGCAGCGATCACCGCCTGGGAGGGTCTGGTTGATCGCGCGCATGTTCGAGCGGGTTGGAAGGTGCTGGTGCATGGCGGCGCGGGCGGCGTCGGCCGGTTGGCCATTCAAATCGCAAAATCGGTCGGCGCGGAAGTGGCGGCGACGGGATCGGCAAGCAGCCGCAAGGCGATTGAAAGCATGGGCGCGGGCTTCATCGACTACAATGCGGAGACGGTCGCGGCCTATGTCGCCCGCCTCACCGGCGGCGTCGGTTTCGATCTCGTCTACGACACCGTGGGCGGCGGCGCCCTGGACGCATCTTTTGCCGCGATCGGTCGCTTCGGTCATGTGGTTAGCGCGCTTGGCTGGGGCGCCCATGCGCTCGGCCCGTTGTCGTTCCGCGCGGGAACCTACTCCGGCGTTTTCACGCTGCTGCCGCTGCTCACCGGCGAAGGAGGCGCCCGCCATGGCGAGATCCTGCGCGAAGTCGCGGGTTTGGTCGAAGCAGGCCAGATCACGGCAAATATCGATTACCGCACGTTTAACCTAGACAATGTTGGCGAGGCGCTTCTAACGCTCAACGCGGGCGTCGCGAGCGGCAAACTCGTTATCGACATTTCCTCCGCCGAGGCCCTCCTGTCGGTGACAGGGTCCCCGGCGGCTAATCGAGAGACGACAAACGTGAGCAACTCTGGTTCAAACATCATCGAGCAGCTAAGCCCGCTCGGTTTCGAGGTCACGCTCGATCGTCTGACACAAGCGATCGAACGCGCCGGCCTGACGATCTTCGCCCGCATCGATCATGCGGAGGGCGCGCGA
>JAYTRP010000695.1:0-8801 GCA_043746145.1 Hyphomicrobiales bacterium
GTTCGATCTAGACGCCGGCAAACTTTTGGTCTTTGGAATCGTGGCGCTCGCGGTGATTCCCGCCAAGGATTTACCGCGTGTGCTGCGTACCGTCGGCCAGTATGTTGGCAAGATGCGGCGCATGGCTGCCGACTTCCAAGGTCAGTTTATGGATGCGATGCGCGAGGCGGATATCGAAAGCGTCAAAAAGGAAATTCGCTCTATCGAAGAATCTTCGAAGGTGGCGACGTCATTCGACATGACGGGAGTGATGCGTCCAATTGATCCCCCCAAAACTATTGGCGCGCCAGTCGTCGCGCTCGACGGGCCGGTCGAGACACCCATCGTGGTCGCTGAACCCAAGGTCGAGAACATCGTGTCGGCTGAGCCGATCCATAGCGCACATGCCGAGCCGAGCCACAGCGCACCTACGGCCCCGAGCCACGGCGTATGAGCGACGCCGATATCGACGCCAGCAAGGCGCCGTTGATTGAGCATCTAGTCGAACTTCGGCAGCGCCTTATCCGGGCGATGTACGCGTTTTTTGCAGCCTTTTTTGTCTGCTTCTATTTCTCCCGGTCTATCTACAACGTGCTGACCTACCCCTATGTGAGGGTTGTCGGCGCCGACAAGGCGACGCTGATCGCGACGCATTTTCTCGAGCAGTTCTACACCAACATCCGACTCAGCATGTTCGGCGCTGCGGTGATTGCCTTTCCCGTGATCGCGACTCAGATTTATCGCTTCGTCGCGCCGGGACTCTACCGCAACGAAAAACAGGCTTTTCTGCCCTATCTGATCGCCACGCCGGTGTTCTTCACCGCTGGCGCCATGCTCGTCTATTTCGCCGTGATGCCTCTGCTGATTCGATTTTCCGTTTCGATGCAGCAGATAAATACGCCGGGTGAGGCGACGATTGAGCTCTTACCGAAGGTCAGCGAATATCTTTCACTGATCATGACGCTAATTTTCGCCTTCGGCGTCGCATTTCAGTTGCCGGTGATCCTCACTTTATTGGGTCAAGTCGGCATTATCACCTCCAAGCAACTCACATCGATGCGCCGTTATGCGATTGTCGCCGTGGTGGGCGTGGCGGCGATCCTGACGCCGCCCGACCTCATCAGCATGACCACGCTGGCGTTGCCGATGCTGCTGCTCTACGAGGGCTCGGTGATCGCGGTGCGCTACCTCGAACACCGTCGCGCAGCGGCAGACGCCGCCAAGGCCAAAGCCGGCGAATAAAAGCTCGGAGGATAAGTCATGACGGGCCGAGACATTGTCCTGGCCTTGCTCGCGACGATTGTCTGGGGCCTTACCTTTATCGCGATCAAGTTCGGCGTCGGCGAGGCGCCGCCTTTCCTGTTCACCGCGCTCCGATTCGCCTTTGCGGCTTTTCCCGCCCTGCTGTTCATTCGCCCCCCGAAAGCTCCGATCGGCATGGTCGTGCTTTACGGGTTGCTGATTGGAGTGGGCCAGTTCGGCATGCTGTTTTTCGCTATCAAAATCGGGATGCCGATCGGCCTTGCTTCGCTGGTCGTGCAGTTGCAGGTGTTCGTCACAATTTTTCTAGCCGCTGTGATGATGGGTGAGCGTCCAACTCGCTTGCAAGTCATCGCCGGCGCTGTGGCGCTGTTGGGTATCGCCACGATTGGCTCGGTGAGACTTGCTCATGCGAGTTTTCTTCCTTTCGCGCTGACTGTGGCCGCGGCGGCATGTTGGGGCGGCGGCAACATTGTCGGTAAATGGGTTGGAAAAGTCGATCCGCTCTCCTTCATGGTCTGGTCGAGCCTGGTCGCCCCGGCGCCGATGCTCGCGCTGTCTTTCGCGTTGGAGCACGGCCGCACGTTGCCTGCATTGTTGCATCCGACGCTGATACTGGCGATTTGCGTCGCTGCGGTGGCCTATGGCGGCACGTTGTTCAGTTACGGCCTCTGGGCGAGCCTATTGATGCGCTATCCCGCCGCGCAGGTCGCGCCGTTCGCGCTGCTCGTGCCGGTGGTCGGCATGGTGGCGGGCCGTGTTATTTTTGACGAGCCGACGAGCGCGATTGAACTTGCCGGCGCGCTTCTGGTATTGGCGGCGCTCACGCTCAATGTGCTCGGCGCTCGGCTGATTGCTGCGAGCCGGGGCAGGCTCGGGGTTCAACATGCACGATATCAAGGCGATCCGCGACGACCCTGACGCGTTCGACAAGGGTCTAGGCCGTCGCTCGCTGCCGCCCCGCGCCGCCGAACTGATTGCGCTCGACGACCAGCGCCGCGCCGCCATCTCGCAATTGCAGAAGGCGCAGGAGAGACGCAACGCCGCCTCCAAGGAGATCGGCGCGGCGATGGGCCGCAAGGACGCCGCAACAGCCGAGGCGATCAAACAGGAGGTCGCGCGTCTAAAGCTGGCATTGCCTGAACTGGAAGCGGCGGAGAAAGCGGCCGGCGACGCGCTCGAAGTCGAACTCGCCGCGATCCCGAATCTGCCCGGGCTCGATACGCCGGACGGCAAGGATGAGAGCGAAAACATCGAGGTCCGCCGCTCCGGCGAGCCGCCGCGGTTTCCGAATTTGTTTCAGCCAAAGGAGCATTTCCAACTCGGCGAGGCGCTCGGCCTGATGGATTTTGACAGCGCCGCCAAGCTATCGGGCGCGCGTTTCGTCGTTCTCAAGGGCGCGCTTGCGCGATTAGAGCGCGCGCTGATGCAGTTCATGCTGGATCTGCACACGCAGGAGCACGGCTACGAGGAGATCAACCCGCCGGTTCTAGTGCGCGAAGACGCAATGTTCGGCACCGCGCAACTGCCGAAATTTCGTGACGATCAGTTCGCGGCGGGCGATGGCTATTGGCTGATCCCCACCGCCGAGGTGCCGCTAACCAACCTCGTGCGCGAGTCGATCCTAGACGAAAAGCGCCTGCCGATCCGATACACTGCGGGCACGCTTTGTTTTCGCGCCGAAGCGGGGGCGGCGGGGCGCGATACGCGCGGCATGATCCGCATGCATCAGTTCGAGAAGGTCGAGCTCGTCTCGATCACCACGCCGGAGCAATCCGCCGAGGAGCACGAGCGCATGACGCGCTGCGCGGAAGAGGTGTTGAAGCGCCTCGACCTGCATTTTCGCACCGTCGCGCTATGCGCGGGCGACATGGGTTTCGCCGCACGCAAGACCTACGACATCGAGGTCTGGTTGCCGGGGCAGGGGCGCTTTCGCGAGATATCCTCGTGCTCGGTCTGCGGCGAGTTCCAGGCGCGCCGGATGAACGCGCGCGGCCGCGCAGCCGACTCCAAGTCGACAAGGTTCGTCCACACGCTGAACGGCTCGGGCGTCGCGATCGGCCGCGCGCTGGTCGCGGTGATGGAAAATTATCAGAACGAGGACGGCTCGATCACCGTCCCCGAGGCGCTCTGGCCGTATATGGGCGGTCTGACGAAGATCGAGCGAGGCTAGGGGGTAGGCGCCAGGGGTGAAAGCGCTTACCTGAACAGCTCGCAATTATGACGGGTAAAGCTTTGTTTTAGCAGCGCAGCGCTGGTTCCGAAGGAAAGCGTCGCGTCCTCGGGACGGTTCGCCTATGTTAACGCCGACTAATAACTTGATTGGAGGAGTCCAGAATGCTCTCCAGCGAAGATGACGTGCTGAGCGCCGCCGAGACATGGCGCTCGGAGGGTCTTGGGGTCGCGCTCGCGACCGTGATCGAAACCTGGGGCTCCGCGCCGCGGCCGGTCGGCTCGCATCTGGCGATCGATTCCGAGGGGCGGTTTCTAGGCTCGGTCTCGGGCGGCTGCGTCGAGGGCGCCGTCGTCACCGAGGCGCTCGACGTGATCGCTTCGGGCGAGGCCAAGACGCTCGAATTTGGCGTCGCCGACGAGACCGCCTGGAAGGTCGGCCTCTCCTGCGGCGGCCGCATCAAAGTCTATGTGGAGCGGGTCGAGGGATGAAACTCGCCGTCCTCAAGGAAATCAACCTTGCCCGTCGTGAACGGCGGGCAGGCGCGCTGGTCACTCGCCTCGCCGACGGCGAGCAACGCTTCGTGCGCGCCGATGTGGTCGCCGCTGATCCGCTCGCCGAGGAAATCGAGGCGGCGCTCCGGGCAGGCAAAAGCTGCACGGTGGAGCATGCGGGCGAGAGCTGGTTCCTCACCGTTCAGGTTCCTCCCGTGCGGCTTGTCATCATTGGCGCGGTGCATATCTCGCAAGCGCTGGCGCCGATTGCACGCATCGCCGGCCTCGATCCGGTCGTGATCGACCCGCGCACCGCATTCGCGACGCCAGAGCGTTTTCCCGACTGCCCCATTGTCGCGCAATGGCCGGAGGAAGCGCTAGAGGCCTCGCCGCTCGACAGCTATACCGCGATTTGCCTGCTCACCCACGACCCCAAGATCGACGATCGCGCGCTGGTTCGTGCGTTGAAGGCCGAGTGCTTCTACATCGGCGCGCTCGGTTCGCGCAAAACCCATGCGCGGCGGCTCGATCGCATGCGCGAGCAAGGCTTCGACGATGCGGCGTTGGCGCGCATCCATGCCCCGATCGGACTCGACATCGGCGCGGTCAGCCCGGCCGAGATCGCGGTCTCGATCGCTGGCGAGATCGTCGCGGCTTTGCGCAAAAAGCCGCTGCGTACCGAGAAGGCCGCGTGAAGTTTGGCCCCATCCCCGCAGCGCGTGCGCTCGGCGCGATTTCCGCCCACGCGATTCGGCAGGACGGGTTGCACATTAAAAAGGGCCAGCGGATCGGCGAGGCCGAGCACGCGGCGCTGATCGCGGCCGGGGTCGACACGCTGATCGCGGCCGAACTGGAGCCGGGCGACATCGCCGAGGATGCCGCCGCGGAGGCGCTGGCGGTGCGGCTTGCGGGCGCCAACCTCAGGCGCGAGAGGCCGTTTACAGGCCGGGTCAACGTGTTCGCGGCCGTGAATGGGCTGTTGCGGGTGGACCGCGCCGCGATCGACCGGCTCAACCGCATCGACGAGTCGATCACCGCCGCGACGCTGGTCGAGAACGCTCCGGTGCTGTCGGGCGACATGGCGGCGACGGTCAAGATCATTCCGTTCGCGGTTTCCGGCGCGGCGCTCGAAGCGGCCTGCGCGGAGATTGGCGATGCCGGCGCCGTCAGCGTCGCCCCCTACCGCCCGCTGCGGATCGGCGTCGTCTCGACACTGTTGCCGGGATTGAAACCGAGCGTGGTGGTCAAGACCCTCAGCATTCTGGAGCGCCGATTGGCGCCTGCGCGCGCGGAAATAGTTCGCGAGCAACGCTGCGCGCATGAAGCCGTAGCGCTTGGCCATGCTCTGCGCGAGATGGTCGGCGCCTGCGACGCCATGATCGTGTTTGGCGCTTCGGCGATCACGGATAGACGCGATGTTATTCCGCAGGCGATCGAGGACTGTGGCGGCCGGATCGAGCATTTCGGCATGCCGGTCGACCCCGGCAACCTGCTGTTGCTGGCTGCATTCGAGGGACGCCCGGTGATCGGGGCGCCCGGTTGCGCCCGTTCGCCCAAGGAGAACGGCTTCGACTGGGTGCTTGCCCGAATTCTCGCGGATGTTCCGATCACGCGCGCGGATATTCAAGCGATGGGCGTCGGCGGCCTTTTGATGGAGATCGAGACGCGCCCGCAGCCCCGAATTGGCGATGATTGAGATCGCGGCCGTCGTGCTTGCCGCTGGCCGCTCGTCACGATATCGCGCGGGGGGCGGACCTGAGCCAACCAAGCTGGTCGCGTATCTCAACGGCGAGCCACTCGTGCGCGCTGTGGCCCGAGCCGCGCTTGCTTCGCACGCGGCTCCCGTGATCGTCGTCACCGGACACGCCGCGCCGCAAGTTGAAGCCGCGCTGGAAGGGCTCGATGTCGTGTTCGCGCATAATCCGGATTTCGCCAGCGGGCTCGCTTCTTCGCTCCGTGTGGGAGTAGCCGCCGTCCCGGCTACGGTCGCGGGCGTAATCGTGTTGCTCGGCGACATGCCAGAGGTGAAGCCGCAAACGATTGATCGCGTGATCGCCGCTTTCGCCGCTCAGCCCGGCGCATCGGCTGCGGCGCCTGTGACCCAAGGTCGGCGTGGCAATCCGGCGCTGCTCGGGCGCGCGCTGTTCTCGAGTGTCGCGAAGCTAGCGGGCGACGAGGGGGCACGCGGGCTGTTGCGCGGTGTTGAGGATGTAGTCGAAGTGCCGTTCGAGGACCAAGCGACGGCCGCGGACATCGATACGCCCGAGGATTTGGAGAGAGCGAGACAAGTGGGCCATTAGGCAGGGCGCCAGACGAATTCTTTAAAACGACATGCCTAGGAAATCCACACGCTCCTGATAGCTGTCGTTTAGCCCGCTAGAGTTCGTTGATGACGTCGCTGTGCAATCCACCAATCATTCTGTTCGTCCGTGTAGCCCAGCAGGGAGCCTTCTAAGCGCTCTAGCTTATCATCCCATGAGCCATCTGCAAGCTGCCTCTGTAGCGAACTATAAGTCTCGATCCGCCATTCTACTCCACCATTACCACCACCTTACCTAGCGCATGCCGCCCTGACAGCCACGCAATCGCCGCCCCGGCTTCGCTGAGCGGGAAGCGCTTCGACACGCGCGGCTTGATCGCGCCTTTTTCGTAGAGCGCGAATAATTCTCTGGTGTTCTCGGCGTTGGCCTTGGGATCGCGAGCCGCGAAGGCGCCCCAGAACACGCCGACCACTTGGCAGGATTTCAGCAACGTGAGGTTTAGCGGCAGCTTGGCGATGCCTTGGGGGAAGCCGACCACGAGGAAGCGGCCCTCCCATGCAATTGCACGCAGCGACGCCTCGGAATAATCGCCTCCAACGGGATCGTAAATCACGTCGGCGCCCTTTTCGCCGCAGGCCTGCTTGAACATTCCCGCGAGTTGCTTCTGGCCTTCGCGGTCGAACGGTCCGGCGGGATAAACGAAGCCCTCGTCCGCGCCCCAGGCTTTCGCCGCTTCGACTTTTTCCGCCGACGACGCCGCAGCGATCACCCGCGCTCCCATCGCCTTGCCAAGTTCAACCGCTGCCGAGCCGACGCCACCCGCAGCGCCGAGCACCAGCAAGCTCTCGCCCGGCTTCAAATACGCCCGATCCTTCAGCGCATAATACGATGTGCCATAGGTCATCAAGAACGCGGCTGCTTCGTCAAACGGCATCGAATCCGGGATTGGCATGCAACGACGCGCTTCGGTCGCCACTTTTTCGGCAAGGCCGCCCCAGCCGGGCGAGGCGAGCACGCGCTGGCCGACTTTGAGATGAGTCACGCCTTCGCCGACCGCCTCGATCACACCCGCCACCTCGCCGCCGGGCGAGAAGGGCCGCGCGGGTTTGAACTGGTAGCGATCCTCGATGATCAGCGAATCGGGAAAGTTCACCCCGCAAGCGGCGATGCGGATAAGCACCTCGCCTTTCTTCGCCACGGGGTCGGGCGCGTCGCCGAGTTCTAGCGTCTCGGGGCCGCCGACGGCGCGGCTCAACACGGCTTTCATGGGAAACTCCGGATCAGGTGATGGTGGCGCCGCCGTCGATCACGATCGCCTGTCCGGTCATGTAAGCGCCGGCTTGCGAGGCGAGAAAGACTGCAGCGCCCGCGATTTCGTCGGGCTCGCCGATGCGGCCGAGCGGGGTCTTGGAATTCGAGGCTTTGAGGTTGTCAGGATTGTCCCATAGCGCGCGGGCGAAGTCGGTCTTGATCAGGCCCGGCGCGATACAATTGACTCGCACATTGTCCGGGCCGAACTCGACGGCTAGATTTCGCGCCAAGCTAAAGTCGGCCGCCTTGGAGATGTTATAGGCGCCGATGATCGCATTGCCCTTCAGGCCGCCGATCGAGGAGACGATCACGATTGCGCCATCCTTGCGCTCGCGCATCGCAGGGGCGACAAAACTGATCAGCCAATGGTTGGAGATGATGTTGTTCTCCAGGATTTTTCGGAACTGATCGTCGGTAATGCCTTCGAGCGGGCCATAATAAGGGTTCGAGGCCGCGTTGCAGACGAGGATGTCGATCTTGCCAAAGGCGGCGACGGCCTCGTCGGCGAGCCGCTTTAGGTCATCCTTGGAGGAGATGCTGGCGGTGACGACGATCGCCGTCCCGGCGCCGCAACGCGCATTGATCCCGTCCGCTACCTCCTGACAAGGCGCGGCCTTGCGCGAGGACACCACGACCTTCGCGCCATGCTCGGCGAGTCGTTCGACGATCGCCCGCCCTATGCCGCGCGACGAGCCGGTGACGACCGCGACCTTGCCCTCGAGATCGAACAGCGACATTCCTAGCGGTTCCTCGTCCCTGAATTATCGATGCGAGGAGATTAGTGCGTGGGCGGAGGAAAGCAACCGGACGGGCACTCGCCAGAGCTGACGCAACGACTATGAACGTCGGAGAGCCGCCTTACGTCAGACCAGCGGCATCATGAACGTGAACCGCGTCTCGGCGGCCGAGGATTCTACCGTCAGCATGCCTCCATGCGCGCGCGCAATTTCTGAAGCGATAAATAGCCCAAGACCAAGGCCTTGATTGCTAGAATGAATGCTGCCGCGCGTAAACGGACGAAACAGATGTTTTTGCGTGGCGGGGGAAATAGGATCGCCAGCGTTTGCGATCGACAATTTTAACGCGCCTTCGCCGACGCTGCCCCTCACGCGAATTGGTCCGTCCTGCGCGCCATGCGTGAGCGCGTTCGCGAGCAGGTTCGAGAACATCTGAGCGATGCGATCGGGATCGCTATCTACCGGATCGGTAAAATCGAGTTTCATGTCGATGACTCGGTCGGCGTAGGTGACGCGCAGTTCGGAAGCGGCGTGCTCTAGCGCTGACGCCAGCGCCGCATTGGCTCTGCGATCGATTGCAAGGCCG
>JAYTRP010000696.1:0-2812 GCA_043746145.1 Hyphomicrobiales bacterium
GGTCGTCCACATTCGGCTGCGGCTCCACAGAATCAGGCAAACTCCTCTGAATCACATCTGACTCATCCGATTCAACATGTTTCCGGACCGACACTTAGCGGCGTACCCTTCGCTCGCAGGGATACCATTTCCGCGATAGCATCCTGTTCACCTGCATGTGGGACTAGGTCGCCGGCCTCGCTACGACGAAAGCCAAATGGCACCGTTCCACCGAGGTAACGACCGCGCGACTTTTGAGCGGCCTTCACCTGGCTGACCCTTTCACAAATTCTATCCCTCTCAGCTTCGGCGAATGCCGCGGCGATTGTCAGGAACAGCTTCGAAAGACCATTCCCTGAGATGTCGCCACCAAGGTCCAGCAGATAAAGTTTGACTTTGCGCTTTTTAAGCTCTTCCACGATCTTCAGGGCGTCTAAGGCCGAGCGGAACATACGGTCGCCAACCAAGCATTCGGCACGGAAGCACCTGATCTGGCGCCCCTACGTGAGCTGAGCCTGTAATGCAGAACTCAGACAGGGCAGGAACCGAAAATCTCAGACTGCGTCGACCCGCCGAATTTCATTGAGCTTCCCTGAACGTAGCAAATTTCACGGCGAACCCTGCAGAAACGACTGGCGTTCGCTCCGGAAGCAAGCATTGGTGTCGACGTCGGGCGGCGGAATAACTACCCGACGAGACCCCGCCCCGCCCCGCCCCGCCGATCACATTGATCCGGGGCTCGTCCTGGTGCGAGGCCGGATTGGCCGCCTCGCGATGACTAGGTCGAAAAATGTCCAAGACTGTGTCGAATTCGAAATCTGCGGCGCTCGATGTGAGCGACGCGCAGCTCAAAATGATCAAAGTCGCCGCTGAGCGCGAAGATTGTTGTTTGACCCCGCCCACATACGCGAAGGTGACGGCGCTTCGAAAGCTCAGCGAGAAAATAATCGAGATGGGGCTGGCGCGGGAGATCCTGGCAAGGGCCGAATTGCCAATTTGGCGACACGACATGGAGTCGTCGAAATCGTTTGCGCTGAAGCTCACGGCGCGCGGGATCAAGGCGATAGCAGTCAACGAGCAGGATCGCCGACACGTTCCGTCAGAGACCCAGACGGCGGCACTCGATGTGGAAGTTGCGGAAGGTCCAATCGCAACCGAAATTGCGCAAGACGCGACCGTAGCGGCGGCGGAGTCGGACGCAGCGGCAATTGCACCCGCTCCGTCGATCTTGTCTTCGCAAATCGCTGTGCTTATCGCGCCGTCGTCGCCGCCGCGCCTGGGGTCGAAAATCGCCGAGGTGCTGGGGCTGCTCACACGCGAGGTTGGCGCTTCGATTGATGATTTGATGGGCGCAACCGGTTGGCTGCCGCACACGACCCGAGCCGCGCTGACCGGTTTGCGCAAGCGCGGATATCCGATCGAGCGGAGTCGGGACGGCAACGTGACACGATACCGTGTCGGACCTTCCCGGGTCGATTCGGCGCCGGCGAATTCCGGCATACAAGACCTCTCCAATGTTGGCGCAGACGAGCGATCCGACGCAGCAAAATCGCCTCTGGAAATCGGCGGCATAGCGAACACGGAGGAGTTCAAGACAGTGCAGGCGGGCTGACTGCCAAAGTGGGGGCACGCCAATGAGCTCGCATCACGTCCAAAACAAGGAGCGCCTGAAGGGCGAGATCGAGCACATCAAGGCGCTCGATCTCAATGGGCTTCGCCTGCAATGGCGAAACCTTTTCGCCAAGCGGGCACCGATGGGGCTTTCCAAGGCGCTGCTTGCAAGAGCCCTGACCTACCGCGTTCAGGCGGACGCGCTCGGCGATCTCGATCCCGCGGTCGCGCGCGTCCTTGCAGGCCATTGGGCTCGCAGCGCCAACGGAGCCGCTCAACAGGGTCGCGACGATGGGAACAGGCAATCTGGCTCCCGCGTCCGTTCGGTTCTGGCCATCAAGCCTGGGTCGGTTCTAGTTCGCGAATGGCGCGGCTGCACGCACCGGGTAATGGCTTTGGAGGTCGGCTTTTCGTGGGAAGGCCGTGAGTACCGCAGTCTTTCGGGAACTGCGCGCGCCATTACCGGCGCCCGCTGGAACGGTCGACGTTTCTTCGGCCTCGATCGTCAGTGCGAAGGTGTCTTATCGGAGACGGGTAGGTCCGTTGCCGATATGATGCCGGGCGCTAAGAAGGATAGACTTGCGGAACTGCCTTTGGCGGGTAATCGGCGGCCTGCTCGCATTGCCGCTAACCTCGTCAGTTATCATGGATCCACGACCCGGGAGCGCAACTCGCGATGACACGGCATTCCCCCTCGCGGCCTCGTCGTCGCAGCGGCCAAACCGATTCCAACGCAAAACCAAAAACCCTGCGCTGCGCCATTTATACCCGCGTCTCCACTGACAATGGACTCGAACAGGACTTTAACTCGCTCGATGCCCAGCGCGAGGCATGTGTCGCCTATGTCCGCAGCCAAGCCCATGAAGGATGGATTCTCGCCCCCGGCCATTTCGACGACGGCGGCTATTCTGGCGGCAGCCTGGATCGTCCCGCCCTGACAAAGCTGCTGGAGCTGATCGAGCGACGCCAGATCGACGTCATCGTGGTCTACAAGGTTGACCGGCTTACGCGATCGCTGGCCGATTTCGCCAAGCTGGTTGAAGCTTTCGATGTCCACGGCGTGTCGTTCATCTCTATCACGCAGTCCTTCAACACCACGACGAGCATGGGCAGGCTGACGCTCAACATGCTGCTGTCCTTCGCCCAGTTTGAGCGCGAGGTCACCGGGGAGCGGATTCGAGACAAGATCGCCGCCTCGAAGAAGAAAGGCATCTGGGTCGGG
>JAYTRP010000697.1:0-2811 GCA_043746145.1 Hyphomicrobiales bacterium
TCCCGCGCCCCGCGGCGATGGCCTACTTCTGGAATTGTCGGGGGTCTCGAAATTCTTCCCTGGCGTGGTGGCTCTCGACGGGGTCGACTTCGATCTTCGCCGTGGCGAGGTCCATGTGCTGTTCGGCGAGAACGGCGCGGGCAAGTCGACCCTCATCAACATTATCGCGGGCACCTATGCGCCCGATCTCGGCCAGTTCCGGTTCCAAGGCGAACCGGTCGGCCGCCTGACGCCACATGTCGCTCGCGTCATCGGCATCAGCCCGGTGTTCCAGGAATTCAGCCTGGTTCCCGACCTTACTGTTGAACAAAACCTGTTCCTGGGCCGTGAGCTGACAAGGGGCGGCTTTCTCCGAGGTTCGGCGATGCGCGCCCGAGCGCTTGAAATTATCGCGGAACTCGGCTTCGATCTCCATCCCGACCGCAAGGTGAGCCAACTCTCTCGCGCGCACCAGCAAATGGTTGAAATCGTCAAGGCGCTGCTTGCCGACGTCCGTCTGCTGATCCTCGACGAGCCGACGGCGTCGCTGACTGAGTCCGAGGCCGCGAAACTGTTTGAGTTGATCGCCAAGCTCAAGGCCTCCGGCGTCGGCATCATCTATGTCTCCCACCGCATGCGCGAGATCAAGCAGATTGCCGATCGGGTCACGGTCCTCCGCGATGGGCGAAAAATAAAAACCGTGAACGCCAGCGCCGTCTCCGAGAACGAATTAGTCGAGTTGATGACGGGGCGCAAAATCGGCGTGCTGTTTCCGCATATCGATCAGCGCCCCGGCGAAAAACTATTGGAGGTCGAGCGGCTCACGCTGACCGACGGCGCCGTTAGAGAGGTAAGCTTCTACGCGCGCGCGGGTGAGATAACCGGAATCGCCGGGCTGGTTGGTTGCGGCAAATCGGAACTCGTCCGCGCGGTCTACGGATTGGAGCCGATCGCCGCCGGCCAAATCCGCTTGGCGGGACGCGCGACGCCGCACCCGACGCCATCCGCCTGCCTGAAGGCGGGGCTCTGTTATTTCCCATCGGACCGCGTCGCGGAAGGTTTGGCGCTAGGCCGCCCTGTGCGGGAAAACGTCTCGATGGCCGCGCTCGATCTGGCGACTTACGCGCGCAGCGGTGTGTTGATGCGCGCGGGCGAGCGACGCGCCGTGCTCGGGATCGTTGAGCGGCTAAAACTGCGTCCGCCGCGGATGGAGCGGGCGGTGGCCAACTTCTCCGGCGGCAATCGACAAAAGGTGCTGCTCGCACGCGGGTTGACGCGGGATATCCGCATTTTCCTGTTCGACGAGCCGACGGTTGGGATCGACGTCGGCGCCAAGCTGGAGGTTTACGAACTGATGAAAACGCTAGTCGGGTCGGGAGCGGCGATTGTCCTGGTCTCCTCCGAGTTGCCCGAAGTGATGAGCCTGTCCAACCGGCTTTACGTCATGCATCGCTCGCGCATGGTCGCGGAACTGACCGGCGATGACATTAACGAACCCGAAGTGCTCGCGCATTTCTTTCGTGAAGATGCGCCGCATCCGATAGCGTCGGAGCCATGATGGCGCAACAATCAACCGCCGAACGGCTCCGCCCGTCGCTCGCCGCGCGAATCTATCACCGATACGAGCGAGTCGGCTTTCTCCCGACCATGCTGATCGCACTGGTTATCGTTCTCTCGCTATTCGTGCCTCGGTTCCTGGCATTGCAAAATATTTTCAATGTTTTGCGCACATCCTCCTATCTCATCATTATTTCGTCGGGGCAGATGCTGGTGCTGATCGTCGGCGGCTTCGATCTCTCGGTCGGCGCTGTGGTCGCGCTCACCAGCGTCGTCAGCGCCAGCGTCATGGCGGGGCTGACATCCTCTCTGCCCGGTCAACCCGGCCTGATCGTGCTGTTTGGAGTGCTTGCGGGACTGGGAAGCGGGCTTGCGGTTGGATTGGTCAATGGTCTATGTGTGGCGTTCCTCAAGGTTTCGGCGTTCATCGTCACGCTGGGAACGATGTCAATCGCCACCGGGCTCGCGTTGCTGCTCACCAACGGCATCCCCGTCTATGGCATGCCGCGTTGGTACATCGATTCCTTCGGCCGGGGCCTTTGGTTCCAGTTGCCAACCGCTGTCTACCTCACCGCCATGATCGTCGCGGCGGTCTGGGTCATGCAGAATTTTACGCGCGTGGGGCGTTACATCTATGCGATAGGCGGCAATCTACATGCGGCGACCGTTTCGGGGGTGCGCACCAAGGCCTACCTCGTGCTCGCATATTCGCTCTGCTCCGTACTCGCCGCGATTTCCGGTCTGGTGTTTACCGCTCAGATCGGGTCGGGGCAGGCCGTTATCAACTCGCAATTAACGCTGGAGAGCATCGCTGCGGCGGTGATCGCGGGCGTCAGCCTGAAGGGTGGGGTCGGCCGGGTCGAGATGGTGATGCTTGCCGCATTTTTCTTGTTAATCCTCACCGACGCCATGGACTTGTTGAAGATCGATCCCCGCATTCAGTCGATTTTCCTCGGCGCCATTGTCGTGCTTGCGGTGGCGGTGGAGGAATTGTCCAAGCGGAGAAGCACGATTGACTGACGCTCAACTGACTGACGCTCAAGCAATCGTCGCCCCAAGCACGACGCGTGGCCGGGGCTTACTTGGTTGGCTACTACTCCTTAGCCTGCCACTGCTGATGGCGGTGATGGAATTGGCTGTGTACTCGCTGGAGCCCCGGGTGCTCTCGCCGCGAAATATCGTCAACGTTCTCAATCAATCGAGCTATCTGCTGCTTTTCGCCTCGGGACAGATGATCGTCATCCTGACACGTGGCTTCGATCTGTCGCTCGGAAC
>JAYTRP010000698.1:0-2807 GCA_043746145.1 Hyphomicrobiales bacterium
ACTTTCCGTTCGGGAGGCGTCGACGCCGTCTTGATCGATGCGTCTTTCAGTTGATTCGCACAAAGGTATTGTTTGTCAGCGACACTCTCGACTGGCACGCGCGTCGCATGGAGGAGGCCTACACCACCCGTAGTGCAGACGTCGTTCGGCTCGACTTAAAGGATTGCAACTTTTCAACCGACAGCGTTTCCGGTCTGAATCTGCCGGGCTTTCGCTATTTGCCCGATGTCGTGCATGTTCGCACTATGGCGGGGGGCGCCTTCGAGGCGATCACCAAACGGCTCGGCGTCTTGCACGCCCTTGATCGGCTGGGGGTGCGTGTCGTCAACGCGCCGCGCGCCATTGAAGCCTGCGTCGACAAGTCCATGACAAGCTTCCTCATCGCACAAGCAGGGATCCCGACGCCGCCGACCTGGACGCTCGAATCCAGACAGCACGCCTGCGATCTCCTGCGCCGCGAAATTGAGCATGGGCCACTTGTGTTGAAGCCGCTGTTTGGCGCGCAAGGCAAAGGGTTACGGCTGTTGCGCAGCGTCGAGGATTTGCCGCCGCCAGAGACGGTCGCTGGCGTATATTACCTCCAGCGTTTCGAATCCACAGAAGATCAGGACTTTCGGGATTTCCGCGTCTTCGTCGCCGGAGGCAAAGCAGTCGCCGCGATGATGCGGCGGTCGCCGATGTGGATCACCAACGTTAAGCAAGGCGGCGAACCGTCAGCGATTCCCCACGACGAGACATTAGAGGGCCTCGCCATTGCCGCCGCGCATGCTGTGGGAGCAGAGATTGCGGGCGTTGATATCATCGTGGGTCGCAACGGCCCGCGCGTTCTGGAAGTGAACTCAATGCCAGCTTGGAGCGGCCTGCAGCAGGTAGCGGGCGCTGATATCGCAGACGCCATCGCCGACTACATTTTGAGCAGGGTCGAAATTGGACGCCATCGCTGAGGCTTACGTTAGGGCATGTATGTTGGAGCTGGAAGCTCTGAAGCCGGGCAACGTTCATCGCTATGCGAACGGCCACGGTATGACGTGTTCAGACCTAGAAATCAGCGCTAAAGTCAGTGCGCCGGGGGTGACGCGGAAGGGCGCTTCAGTGGGCGCCCGAATCTACGAGGCGGTGGCCGCAACGAGGGCTGCAGTTGGACAAAACACAAATCTCGGCATTGTACTCCTCTGTGCGCCGCTGGCGGCGGCGGCTGAGCGCGGCGAGCCGCTTCGGCAAACCTTGGACAGTCTCACCGTCGAAGACTCACGTAGTTGCTTTGCCGCGATCGCGCTCGCGAAGCCCGGCGGCCTGGGATCGGCACCCCACCACGACGTTCATTTCCCGCCGACAGCGGCTCTGCTGGAAGCGATGGCGGCTGCGGCGGAACGTGACCTCATTGCACGTCAATACGCCAACGGTTTTGCGGACATCGCGGGTTTGGGCCTCTCGAACTGGCGCAAGGCTAGCTCATGCGGCGATAGCGCGAAAATATCCGCAACCTCGGTCTATCTTGGTTTCCTTAAAACCTGGCCCGATACTCACATTGCCCGCAAATTCGGGCGAGAGGTCGCAGAGGCAGTAAGAAAAGAGGCGGAGGACCGCGTCCGCCAAATATCCGAGCCCGGACAAGAGCAGGATGCTCTACTGTTGGACTGGGACAGAGACCTAAAGGCGCGCGGAATGAATCCAGGGGCCTGCGCTGACCTCACCGTCGCGACCCTATTCTCCGCCTTTCTAGCTGACCATGAGTCAAACGTCTTGCGGCTGTTGCCCAACAGTGATTGAGTGGGAGGCGCGCGAACCGCGCGCCTATCCGGCTAACCGGTCTTGCGCCCTCCGCAGGATGCCGAAAACAAGGATAGCTGAAGCTTGAACCGGCGGCGGTTCGAACTTAGGTGTCCTGGGAGGAACCATGCCGAAGATTAACAAATTGTGCGTTGGCGAATCGCTGATTGGCGACGGCAACGAAGTCGCTCACATCGATCTCCTTATCGGACCGCGCGGAAGCGCCGCGGAGACTGCGTTCGCGAACGCGCTCGTCAACAACAAAGACGGCTTCACCGCTTTGCTCGCCGTCCTTGCACCCAATTTGGCCGTGAAGCCTTCGACCGTGATGTTCAACAAGGTCACGATCAAAGGCGCGAAGCAGGCTGTACAGATGTTCGGCCCCGCGCAGTATGGCGTCGCCAAAGCGATCGCCGACTCTGTTGCTGACGGCACCATTCCTGCCTGGGAGGCCGACGACGTATTTATTTGCGTCGGCGTGTTTATCCATTGGGATGCCAATGACGACAAGAAAATACAAGAATTCAACTATAAGGCGACGAAGGAAGCGCTTGAGCGCGCTGTTGCCGGCCATCCGACCCCGCAAGAAGTCGTCGCTAAGCGCGAGACAGCCAAACATCCGTTCGGCGCGAACTGAACCCGTCGACCCGTTGGCTCTGCAATAAGGGACGAGCAAAATAGGCGGCCGCCTAAATGTTCGTCCCATCAAATTTTTGATTTCCCGGGTTGCACATCAAGCTTCACTGACAGCGATTTGATCCGCGCGGGAACCTATCAAAGCGGTAATCGAGTTTAATCCCTTTGCGTCCAACTGGGCCGCCAAGCTCGTGAGGATCTCACCCACGATCTTCGGACCCCGATAAATAAAGCCCGTGTAGACTTGAATTAACCTTGCGCCCGCTTCGATTTTTGCAATCGCTGTTCGGCCGTCCTCGATTCCGCCAACTCCGACAATCGGAATGGTGTCTCCGCATCGCAGAAAACAACGCGCGACAAGTCTTGTCGAGTTTTCAAACAGGGGCCGACCCGAAAGTCCG
>JAYTRP010000699.1:0-8749 GCA_043746145.1 Hyphomicrobiales bacterium
TTGGCACCTCGTGTACGATTTCCGCGGCGCACGTCGAGAGATGAAGAATACTGTTTCATTTGCGCCGACTCTGCGATGTCCTGGCCCCTGGCGAGCGCCCAATCGTGCAATTTGAAGAGGATAGAAGAAAATGACTTTTGCACAGGCGCTCCGTCCTTGATGTGAGCCGGTAGGCAGGCATCAAAACATGCCTCTTCAAACTTAGATAAACAACTTGATGATGATAAGAGAATAATAAAGGAAATCCAAAACATTTTTTAAAATCGTCCTTAGGCTATCATTTACTAATATACCTTAATATAGCAATCTGGTACAGACGTTCTCTTTGTCATGTTCCCCAACGGACGCGAGTAGCGCAACAGCGTAACGTACCCTTCATAAGTTGCAGATCGCATGAGAGAGGGCGCGACGAGGGCCTAAAACCTGTCTATCGAATAGCACTTTTTTTGGGCACAGCGACATAGAATACTATGTCCTTAAGTCTAACCCATGCGTCCAGCCACGCCTGCCGATTGAGCCAGTCGACCGTGAAGAACCTTTGATTATAACCTTGGACCATGACCTCACTCTCCCATGTGGTATCAATATACAGGCGCAAAAACGATATACATCTAAGAGTCTGTTTTGAAATTCACGGATGCGCGTTTCTGCGTAAGAGCCGATCCAAGAAGTTTTGGTTCCGGATCAAGGGGCTGACTTGGCGAGGCGCTTTAGCATGATGCGGATCATGGCGAGGCGCACGAAGGCAGCGGCGGTCGTAGCGTAGCGCTCAAAGTCACGGCAGAGGCGTCGGTTTCGGCTGATCCAGGCGAGGGTCCGCTCGACAATCCAGCGCTTGGGAACAACCACGAACCGGCGCGTTTCATTACGCTTTACGATCTCGACCGCCCATCGCCCAGTGTCAGCCATGGCTTTGGCCATTCGGGGTCCTTGGTAGCCCGCGTCGGCGAAGATCAGCTCAATGAAGGGAAATAGAGGCTGAGCCGCCTCCAACACCAAGCGGGCGCCATCACGGTCTTGGATGTCGGCGGGATGAACGACAACGCTTAGGAGCAGGCCTAGCGTGTCAACCAGGACGTGGCGCTTGCGCCCGAGAACCTTCTTAACCGCATCATAGCCCTGCGGGTCGAGGAAGGCCCCCCTTTTAAGGCGCCCTTGGCGCTCTGCGAGTCGATGATGGCCGCCATCGGACTCGCCTCTCGGCCTTCCTGTTCGCGAACCGCCACATAGAGAACGTGATGAATGCGTTGCAGCGTGCCGTCCCAGTCCCATAACATCAGATAGGACTGCACGGTGCTTTTTGGCGGCAGATCCTTTGGCAACGCCTTCCACTGACACCCGGTCGATAGCACGTAAAAAATGCCATTGAGAACCTCGCGCACGTCGACTGAACGCTTGCGTCCGCCACGCTTGGCCGGCCGGATCAGCGGATGAATCAGCCCCCATTCCGCATCGGTCATGTCACTGGGATAGCGAAGACCTTCGCGCTTTGCCGCTAAACGATGCTCGGGCTTCCACATCAGCGCCTCCTCCGATTCGGGCGCCAATCAATGAGTCACAACTGACTCGTAAGACTCAACTTCTTTCTGGATCGGCTCTTAGGCTCGGGTCAGCGGGGCCGCTGGTTCTCGATGCGGTCGCTGCGGCGGCGACTGTTATGGCAGCGGTCAGGCTGGCGCGACGATCGGGCATGATTGCGCCATCGATCGAACCCGTGACGGCCTACGCGCTCGCAACCCCGCTGATTTTCGCGGTCAGCGCGATCGCGCTCCCGCTGACGGGGATGGAGCATAGTTGGCATGTGCTGACCGCGGTGCTGGTTCTGGAGGGCTTGGTTGGCGCCGCCGAGGGCGAGGCGCCGGGCGCGGTGTTCGTGGGCGCATTGATTTTGATGCCGCTCATTCGCTTCGAGGGCTTCGCGTTCGCCGGCGCGCGATCGTCGCGATCTGGGCGCTGGGGCACCGCCGCGCCGCGCTGGCGGCTGTTGTCCCGTTAGTGTCGCTGATCGCCGTCTATCTGCTGTTCATGGCGCGGCACGGCCTGCCATGGTTGCCCAGTTCGGTGTTGACGAAATCTGTCGCTGCGGCTTCGCTCGGGCGCGGCCCGCTACAGCTTTTCGAAAGCCTGGGCGGCATGCTCAAGGCCGACTTTCACGAATTACGCGCTTACGTGCTCGCAGCGTCGCTTGCGTTCTTCGTCGTCGTCGCCATTAAACAGCGCGTCCGGCCGCGCCGGTTGGCGATTTATGGTCCGCTTTGTGTGGCGATCGCGGCGCATTTGCTCCTTGGCGCTTATGGCTGGTTTTATCGCTACGAAGTTTATATCTGCGCGATCTCGTTGTTGGGGACCGGAATCGCAATCCGCGATCTCGTCGGCGGCGCGCCGTCATCGCAGCGGCAAAGCCGCGACATTCAGCGGCTGTTCGTCGTGCTCTCGATCGGGTTCAGCTATCCCTATGTCTCTGCGGCATTGGAAACGCCGAACGCATCGGCGGGTATCTACGATCAGCAATATCAGATGCGGCGCTTCGCCCAGGATTTCTATCGAGAACCGGTCGGCGTCAACGACCTCGGCCTGGTGAGCTACGGCAATTCCCACTACGTGCTCGATTTGGTGGGCCTTGGTTCGGAAGAAGTGCGCAAACTTCGCTCGAATAAATCGTTCAGCCGCGCGGCGATGGAACAACTAACCAACGAGCACGATATCGGCTTGGTCATGATTTATGACTCCTGGTTTCCCGACGGCATTCCCGCCAGTTGGGCCAGAATCGCAACTCTCCTTACGCCCCGGGGCGCGTCGAGCAAATCTACTGTGACCTTCTATGCCACACCGATTGGCGGCAAAGCCGCCATTCTTTCCGCGCTCGCCAAGCTGCAAGCGGATTTGCCGGAGGCGAACACGCTACAGATATTCGACGCTGGAGCGTGACGGCGGCCCGACGCCGCCGGTCGCCGCTGCTCGTCGGGCGCGGCCAGAGGGCTGAGCATAGGGCCATCGGCGACCGCCGGCGTCTGGGGCTCGAATACGGATGATCCCGCCGGCTCTGCAAGGAGCAGCCTTGATTCATAGCGAATGCTACGCACCGTTGGGCGCCTCGCGGAGGAACAAACCGTCTTCTGGCTGGTATTAAGGTGGATTACAGGGAACACTTAATGCAACCGACCACGCTCCATCGCCGCTCCCCGGCGTTACTCGCATTGGCGCTCCCCGTCGCGGTCGCTGCGGGATGGATCGCGTATAGCCACTGGTCGATCGACCACAACCAACCGCTTCCGCCCGCGCTGCCCGGCGACCAGTTCGACACCGACACGCCCGCCGGACGTGTTCATGTCTATGCGTCCGGTCCCGCCGAGGAGACGCCGCTTCTGCTCGTGCACAGCGTCAACGCGGCCGCCAGCGCCTATGAAGTGCGCCCGCTATTCCTGCACTACAGGGAAAACCGCCCGGTCTATGCGATAGACCTTCCCGGCTTTGGCCTCTCAGACCGGTCCGATAAGGTCTACACGGCTCGCATGATGGCCGATGCGGTGCACGCTACGACGGCTGAAATCCGAAGAAGACATGACAGCCAACCGATCGACGTGATCGCCTTGTCGCTATCGAGCGAATATGCCGCTCGCGCCGCCCTCGAACGGCCCGAGGACTACCGAAGCCTGGGTCTTATCAGTCCTACGGGATTCGACCGTGCGCTCTCCGGAGAGGGACAGGCGCAGGCCACGAAGGGCAGTCGGCTCAAGCTGGCGATGATCTCGCTTCCGATTTGGAGCCAAGCTTTATTCGATGCGGTGACGAGCCGACCTAGTATGCGCTTTTTCTTGCAGAAAACTTGGGGGTCGAAACAGATCGACGAGACGCTTCTCGACTACGACCATCGCTCCGCGCATCGCCCGGGCGCGAGACATGCAGTGTGGTCGTTCCTCTCGGGATATCTGTTCGCCGACGACATCAGCCGGATCTATCGGCTGCTGCAACTTCCCGTCTGGGCGGTTCACGGTCGCCGAGGCGATTTCGTTGACTATCGTTATGAGACCGAGGTTGAAGGGAAAGCCAACTGGTCGCTGGATGAGTTCTTCACCGGGGCGTTTCCGCATTTCGAGGACTTGCCGGCCGTGACGAAATCCTATGATCGTTTTCAGAGTCTGATGATGGCGAAGAGCTTGACCTGACGATCACCTAAGCCCGCTCATGTGGACTTAGTTTGTTGGCCAACAGGTATGCCAGGCGCAGGTGAGCGGGCACCTGATAGGTCCCTCGCTTTCGCGATGATGCGATTGGCGTCAAACTCTTTGAAAAGGTCAGCGACAAAGCGCCACAATCTTCGTCGACATCGCTTTTGAGTGCAGCAACTTGCTTAATCTGAACGGCGAGTTTTCGATAACTGTTCGCGAGCCCGACATAGGACTTACGCGCACAGTCTTGTTTGGTTGCACGCCCGGCGCTTTGCCTCCGCTCAAGCGCCGTCCTTATTCCCTCCACCGAAAATCCCGCCGAGCAATCCGCCCGCCACGCCCAGCGCCGACCCGATCGCGAGATTGCCGACCGTCGAACTCGTACCCGTGTCGCCGCCCCTGGGGAGATAGCGGGCGACTTCCTCGGCGAGGTTGAGGATCGGCATGCTTTGCAGCCAGACATGGCCGGGGCCGGTGAGGCTGGCGAGGAACAGGCCTTCGCCGCCGAACAGAATGTTCTTGAAGCCGCTGACGACCTGGATATCGAACCTTATGCTAGGCTCGAACAGGCCGACGTGACCGGCGTGCACGAGTAGTTGCTCGCCGAGCGCCAGGTCGCGTTCAACCAACTCGCCCGACAGATCGAGCCAGACGACGCCGGGGCCGGTCACTCTTTGCAAGATGAAGCCGTCGCCACCAAAGAAGCCGGCGCCCATTTTCTTCTGCCACGCGAGTTCGAGCGTGATGGATTTTTCCGCGACGAGGAAGGTTTCCTTGCGGCAGATCAGCGATTGTCCTGGCCCGAGCAGCGCGGGCACGATCGTGCCGGGAAAGCGGGGTGCGAAGGCGACGTGGCCGGGGCCCCTGGCGGTGAAATCGGTTATGAAAAAGGAGCCGCCGCCAAACGAGCGCTTGAGGCCAGCAAAGAGCCCCCCGCCGGTGTGGGTGTCCATCGCGATCTGGTCATTCATCCAAGCCATCGTGTTGGTCTGGCTGTAGACTGTCTCACCCGGCGCGAGGTCGATCGCGACAGTCTGCATGATCGTGCCCGAAATTTGATATTGCATGGGTCCCCTCGAAGCGCGTGGCGCACGCCGTTGTGTTTGTAAGACAGACGCGCGGCCTTGGATATGAACACGAGCGGCGCCGTAGACTTAAAGGCGCAACCTATTCCCAGAACAGGGGTAGGATCGAAGCGACCAGCAGCGCGGCCATTGTCCAGTTGAACGGCCTCACCCGCGCGGGGTCGCTGAGCACGCGGCGCATGGCGGCGCCGAACACGACCCAGGCGCCGCTGCTCGGCAAGCCAATCAAGAGATAAACCAGCGCCACGGCGGCCACCGAAGTCGCGTAATTCGCGCTGACGGCATAGGCGGTCAGCGCGCTGATCGCGATCGCCCAAGCCTTCGGGTTGACCCATTGAAAGGCCGCGGCGCCGAAAAAGCCGAGCGGCCGTCGCTCCGCTGCGTTTTCGCGCAAAGGTCCAGCGCCGGCGATCTTGTAGGCGAGCCACAGCAGATAGGCCGCGCCTACCCAGCGCATGGCGTCGAGCAGGCGCGGCGCGCGAGCGAATAGCGCGTCGAGCCCGAGCCCGATCAGTCCAACCATAAGCGCGAACCCGAACACGACACCAAACAGATGCGGCAGCGTGCGGCGGATGCCGAAATGTACGCCGGAACTCATCAGCATCATGTTGTTGGGTCCCGGCGTCACGCCGGAGACGAAGCAAAACAGGACGAGGGCGTAGAGAATGTCGAAGCGCATAACAGGGACAGCCCGAGGGGGGCACTCTATACGCGGTCGCGCCGTCGCAGGCAAACTGGCCTTTGGCTATGCGCGGGGTGCGCCCGTCACGCCAACTTTACGGCGGCGGAGGAAGCGGGGGCGGCGGTTAAGCGTGGCGCTTCCGTGCCGACGGGTGGTTGGCGACAACACGCGAATCGGCAGGTCGCGATCGAGTTCTGGGGCGCCTTCGACGCGCTCGACGAGTCGGGGCAGAGCGAGATGGTTTGCCCAGTGACGCCAGCTCGCGCGCGCTTCGCCCTCATTTTGCTCTTGCGCCAGAGTAACGCTGAGATCGGGATCGGCGTGGGTCAGGCGCACTTCGTAGATAAAGCTGGCGTCGTCGAGGCGGGCGACCCGCAGCAACACCCCGGCGTAGCGTTGTGGCTCGATCGCGATGCGCATGGAGACGCCATCGACCCGGCGGGCGATGACGACGCGGTCGGTCGCCACGGTGATCGTCCTGCGACGCCCGTCGGCGCGAGCGTCCGCGCCTTCAAACTCTTGGGTGTCGAACTTGGGGCTTTGCATCATGGGGAGGCCTCGGTCGCAGGAAGTTTCCATACGGCCAAGGTGGCGCCCAGGGCGTCCCTGATTGGCTAATTTCGAGGGTTAACAAGCGCTAAAAGGCTTGGTTTGGCGGCGCTTTGCGAGGATACGGCGAGCAAAGCAAAACCAGAAAGCTTCAAATTTGAATCGATCGCTTTAGATCGGTTCGTCCGTCACGCCAGCATCGCTGGCGCTGCGGCTTCGCGCCCGGCGGCCCCGATCCATTGCAGAGCGCAGCATCGCCCGGAGCGGCGAGGTGAACTGGTTAAGCCGGTCGAGACCCGAAACGAAGCGCTCGCCCCGGGTTAATTCATTATCGAGCGCGGCCATGGTTTTGGAGAAATCGGGTCCTGTATCGTCGAGCCACACCGCAAACACGCGCGCCCAGGCGAGCGCAAGGCCCTGCAGCTTCAGCGCGCCGGCCGGCCCTTCGCTGTCCAGGCCTGCGGATTCGAGCATGAAGCGCATCGAGTTCAGGGTCGAGCGGTTAATTTCCATCGCCGCCAGCGGCTCGCGCCGCAGCCAGGCGTATACGCCCCTCAGTCCCTCGCGGTAAGGCGCCATCGCGTCGAACCGGCGCATCAGCACGTCGAACAATCGGTCGCGTGACGTCGACATATCGGAACTGGCGGCCTCGGCAAGCACGGCGCGATCGACCTTGCGCGATAGCCCGGCGAGCACGGCGCCCTTGGAGGGGAAGGCGTCGCGGAAATCGGCGAGGCTCACCCCGGCGTTGGCGCAGATGTCGCGGATCGTGATGTCCTCGAACGGCTGTAGCGCCGCGAGCTTCATCAACGCGTCGACGATGCTCGCGCGGGGATCGGCCTTCTTTTCGGGGATATGCTGTCTCGGCTCAAGGGTCATAAGTTCGCTCGCCATGTCCCTACCTCAGATGTGCAGTCCTATTTAGCGGGTCCGAGCCAGTCCGCCAAGCGCCGTCAGCCCGCCGGTCCACCAAGCGGCGTCAGCCCGCCAGCGCCCGGGCGCGATCATGCGCGGCGGCAATGGCGCGCGCCATCAGCGCATTCAGCCCTTGTTCGGCCTGCAGCACGGCGAGCGCGGCGGCGGTGGTGCCGCCGGGCGAGGTCACGTTCACGCGCAATTGCGCTGCGGATGTGGCCGGCTCGCGCCGCATCAACTCGCCGGCGCCCTCCACCGTCGCACGCGCGAGCCGCATCGCAAGCTCCGGGGCGAGTCCGATCGCCTCGCCCGCCCTCGCCATCGCCTCGACCAGCGCGAACACGTAAGCTGGCCCCGAGCCGGAAAGGGCCGTGACCGCGTCGATCAACGCCTCGTCGTCGAGCCATTCGTAGAGGCCGACCGCGCGCATCATGCGCTCGGTCCAGCCGCGCTGTTGCCGTGTGACGTCCGCATTCGCTGCGCCAGCCGCCGCGCCGCGCCCCACCGCCGCAGGAGTATTCGGCATCACCCGCACGAAGGAGCGAGCGTTGACTAGACGCGCTTGCAAGTCGCCGATCGTCTTGCCGGCGATGATCGACAAGACCAGCGTGTCAGGTCCCGCTAAGCTCAAGAGATGCGCCGCCGCCGTGTCCAGCATCTGCGGCTTGATCGCCAGCACGAGCGCCTCCGGGGGAGCGAGCATACCCTCGGACGGGTTGAGCCTCATGCCGTGTTCGGCGGCGAGCGCGGCGATATCTGGCGCTGGCGAGGGCTCAATCAGCGAGACGCCCGCGGGGGGCAAACCGCCCGCGAGCCAGCCGCGCAGCATCGCGCCGCCCATCTTGCCGACGCCGGCGAGAACGAGCGTTTGCGGCCATTCGGACATGGGCGGGCTCCGGATGTTGAGCTACGGTATTAACAGTATGCGACTTTAACGCGCGCAACATCAAACATATGCTCTTTTCCTAACTGTCTGTACGGAAGCATCATCTTTGATCGCATAGTTTTCGGGTCATGAGGCGGATAGATGCGAATTTGAGAAAGGCAACCGCCTTGCTGTTGAGGCGGTCCCAATCTTTGGCAAGTCTGCGGCATCGTCCGAGCCAGGCAAAGGTTCGCTCGACGATCCATCGTTTGGGCAAGACGACGAAGCGTTGGGTTTGATCAGAGCGTTTGACGATTTCGACGTCGACATTTTTGATCACCTTCGTCAGCGCGTTCTGGAACACCGCTCCTTGATATCCGCCATCAGCGTAGAGCTTCAGAAGGAAGGGATGGAGGCCAAACAAGCTTGCCATCAAGAGTACGCCGCCGTCGCGGTCCTGAACATCGGCGGCATGCACGATGGC
>JAYTRP010000700.1:0-2787 GCA_043746145.1 Hyphomicrobiales bacterium
AGCAAACCCGAAACCAACCCGGCGCTCAAAGTCACTAGCGCCGCCGCCGGTGACCGCTATCTAGGGTTATCACCCCACCGTGTCAAATGGATTTTGAAAAAAATCGTTCGCGATCGCCGAACCCTAATTAGTTCCCGTTAAATCGAACACTCATAGCGCTGTGCATAACTGAAGAATGCAGCGCCGCGTTTGTCACGGAAGCGCCATTGTTCTCATAGAGGTAGCGGTTGCGCGAGGCGATCGGCGCACGGTAACAATGCCGCTGCCTTTGACACATCAGTTCGGGGCGGCAACAGAACCAAGGGGCATCGTGACGTCGCTGGCCGTGCAAGCGCCGATCCTGTTTCGACGGAATGACCGAGCGCGTCTTTCCCTTGAACTCGGCCATGAACCTGCCATTCAGCTGGCGAACGCGCCGCCGCAGGAGCACGAGCGGCGACGCGCGCCTTTACGGTGGATGGCGGGGGTCGCGCTCGCTGGGTTGAGCGGTCTGGCCCTGATCGGCTCGGCCCTCTATTTGGATCTCGATCGCCAATCGACGTTCGCCGCCGCTCCGGAGTTCGCGGCCAGTGTGCAAGCGACTGACATTGGCGCCGAGGGCGTAAATCCCGGCAAGGGCGACCGTCTCGTGCGCCCGATTGACATTGTCGCGGCTAAGCAATCCTTCAAAGTGGTCACGCCGATCAAGATAGGCGACCGCGAAGTTTTGAAAGCGCGGCCCTACACGCTCTTATCCACAACGCTTACGACAACGCCGACGCCGTTCGCCGCGTCCGTTCCCGCTTTCGATCCGCTGAAGGCTAGCAATTCCGAGGCCGAAAAGGGTGAGGCGCCCGTTGAGCTTGCCCCGCTTCAGGATAATTCCGAGGTCAGTTTTACAAGCCGCGACCTCACAGCCTCGGATATTGCCGGTGTGACCGGTGACCTGACGCTCGCCGAGGCGCAGGCTCAGGTCGCTGAATCGATCAGAGCCCAGGCCGCGGGCGAGCGGCGCTTCGCGATGGCGCCGCAGATGCTCCTGATGCGGACATCGCGAGCTGGGGTCGATCCGCTCGGAGCTCTTAGTTATGCAACAACCGGAGCCCCTGACCCGACCGCGCCGTTCCCGACCATTGAAGTGCGGATGGTGATGGAAAATGTCACCAACGCGCCGCAAACGAGTGAGGGCGGCCGAGATTCAACCGGTGAGCGACTCGTCCGCGCTAAGCATGGCCAGTCCTTCGAGGAACTTTTACGCGAGAACGGGGCCGGTCCGGAGGCGATCAGCGCCATTCTGACGACGTTCGGGGTTAAACGCGGTGAATCGCCGCTTGTCGACGGTCAGAAGGTCATCCTGCAATATACGGAACCGACTTCGCCCGGCGGTAAGCCCTCCATCGCGCGAATCTCGATCTATGCAGACGAGCAGCTAAAGGCGGCGGTCGCGACCAAGGACGACGGCGCCTATGTGTTCGTGACGCCGCGTCGGGCTGAGCCGGCCAAACACATTGGCGGCGAGGAAGGTGGCATGAGCCTCTACCAAAGTCTCTACGAGACTGCGCTGAAACAGGGCGCGCCTAAATTTGCAATCGACGAGATGGTGCGCACTTTCGCCAACGACGTTGACTTTCAGCGCTCCGTCCAGCCCGGCGACACGATGGTCGCATTCATGTCCGACGGCGACGAGATCGAGCCGCATCCCCAGCTATTGTTCGCAATGATGACGGTGCGCGATCAGACGTACCGGTACTACCGGTTCCAGACCCCCGACGACAATCTCGTCGACTTCTACGACGAGAACGGGCGCTCAACGCGCAAATTCCTACTTCGCAAGCCAATCTCGACAGGCGAAATCACGTCGAGCTTCGGCATGCGTTTTCACCCGATCCTGCACTTCTCGCGCATGCACACGGGCGTCGATTGGGGAGCGCCGATCGGCACGCCGATCCTCGCGGCGGGCAATGGCGTCGTTATCAAGGCGGAATACGATTCAGGCTATGGCCGCCGCGTCGAAATCCAGCACGCCAACGGCTATGTCACGACCTACAATCACATGTCCGGCTTTGGCCGAGGCATCGTGGCCGGCGTCCGAGTCACGCAAGGCCAAGTTGTAGGCTTCCTTGGCCAAACCGGTCTGGCGACCGGACCGCATCTGCACTACGAAGTTATCATCAATGGCAATTTCGTAGATCCGATGGCCATCAAGCTTGCCCGCACGCGCGAGTTCGACGGCAAGATGCTGGCGCTGTTCAAGAAGGATCGCGAGAGCATCGACGGCTTGATCGCGCAGGCGCCCAATGCCAATGTCGTAACACCCGGTCCCAGCGCCAAACTTAACTAAACGCGACGGGAAGCTCAGCGCTGGTTGACGGTCCAAACTTGAGCGCACAGGACCACGGCGGAGCAGTCGCGCGCGCAACTCGGCAAATGGGCTGGAGCTTGAGCCTTCCGAAGTTTGCGCGGAAAGCGTTCTTGTATCCGCGCCGCTTCCGATCGGGCCGACATCCCCAATCGAAGCAGTAGCCGACGGCCCAACGCGCTGCGCCAATCGCGCGTCAGGCAGCGCGGACTAAGCCTAGATGCAACTGGCCGTTTGGCGTAGGCGCAAAGCGAAGGGTCGAAGGGTCGCAAGGCGTCGAGATGGCAGATAACTTCAAATCTTTAAAGAAAATTGAGGAGGCAAACTATGCGCGGCGCCGTTTCAAAATCCAAGGCGACGGGAAAGACCGCCGCCGTCCCCGCCGACAAGCCGCCGGTTGAAAAAACCGTGACTGAGGCGGTCGCAAAGAAACCGGCCGCAAAGAAGGT
>JAYTRP010000701.1:0-8700 GCA_043746145.1 Hyphomicrobiales bacterium
TGCTGCTGAAGGACGCGCCGATCCTGGTGCTCGACGAAGCGACCTCGGCGCTCGATTCCGAAATCGAATCGGCGATCCAGGAAAACTTCCAGGCGCTAATGCGCGGCAAGACCGTGATCGCGATCGCGCATCGGCTTTCAACCATCGCCGCGATGGACCGGTTGATCGTGCTCGATGCGGGGCGGATCGTGGAGATGGGTCCACATCGCGAATTGATCGCCCGCGAGGGGATTTACGCGGCGCTATGGCGGCGTCAGTCCGGCGGGTTTCTCGACGCGGCGGAGTGAGCGAAGCGGGTCGGGCGGAAGTCGCTCCGGCTCGCAGACGACCAGCCCGGACGTGATATTCTGTGCAACCTTCGCCTTTGTGATGACACGCGTGCTTGTGATCCCACGACCGGCAAAGATAGGATTGCGCATGCGCCGTCTCCTGCTGTTGCGTCATTCCAAAGCCGCGCCCCCCGTCGGGCGCGAGGATTACGCGCGTGCGCTGACCGGGCGCGGCCGCGAGGACGCCAACAAGGTGGGCTCGCTGATCGCCGGTCGCGGTTTCATTCCCGATCTCGTCGTTCATTCCAGCGCCGAACGCACTCGCGAGACCGCCGAACTCGTCGCCCGACAATGGCCCGCCGCTGTCAGACGCCTCTCTGAACAGTCGCTCTACGAGGCACCGTATCCGCTGATTCTCAAGTTGATCCGGCAATTACCCGCCGACGCTGCCTGCGTGATGATCGTGGGGCATAACCCCGGCATGTGCGACATCGCCAATCAGCTCGCGGGCGAAAGCGCGGACTTCGACCGCCATCGCATGGCGGCGCAGTTTCCGACCTCGGGGCTGGCGGTGCTTGATTTCGACGGTGAGACATGGGCGGATGTGCGACCCCGCGAGGCGAGGCTGGTCGCGTTTGTCGCGGCGGGCGATGCTGGGGCTTGAACGCGCACTTTCCGTGATTGCGCGTCGTACACGAGGAAGCGGGGACGGATATGCAGCAGCATGGGACCACGGTTGGAAAGTCACAACTGGCCAAGCTTAACCTTGAGGCGTTGCTCGCGAAGTGGCGAGCGCCGTAATTCAAGAATTCTGACGGGGCGATTTTTGGCCAAAACTTTGGGACTTATGAGAGCCCGCGATGATTTCGCCCAGTACGAGTCCCGGTCAGTGTCGATTTTGACGAGCGCCCCCGCTATGTCTTTCAGATCGTCGTTGAAGGTTGGCAGCGCCGGATTCAATGCAGCTAGGGGATTGATACCCCGGCTTTTGAAAATATTTTTATTTCGCTTGTACAAATTCGGATACGTTCTTTCAATCACGCCTAGAGGATCAATAGTTACGACCTCATTGCCTTTTTCGGGCCGATAGAGCGCCGTTTAAGCCGCCAGCTCGACCTTAGGATCGAGCCCGTTGTCAGCGCCATTTCCCGAGGAATAGTCTCGCGCTTTCGCGCCTTGGCCGCTTCGCAGGGGAAAGACGTGCAGGAGCTTCTGGCGTAGGCTATCAATATGCTGTTCAAGTGTTACGCCCTGCCGAACCGCATCGAGATCAGCAGCGGACGGCGTACACGTAGCCAATTGCGATAAGCCTTGGGGGGATAGAAATGAAAGTTGTTTCAGTCATCAATTATAAAGGCGGTGTCGGCAAGACGACGGTAACATCTAATATTGGTGCTGAGTTGGCGTTTCAGGGCCGTAAAGTTCTTATCATCGATTTGGACCCGCAAACTAATCTTACGTTCTCGTTTATTCGACCAGCGGATTGGGAAAAATCGTTTGCGGAAAAGAAAACGATCAAATCTTCTTTCGATAGTCTTTTGGCCGGAGATCCTTTTGACATAAAAGATCTGATATATGAACCTAAGCGCGTAAAAAATGCTTTGGGCGGGAGAGGACGTCTCGATATTATCTGTTCGCACCTTAGGCTTATAAATGTTGATCTCGAGCTAGCGACCCTACTTGGCGGCGCAAATATGCGCCAATCGAAGCAAAATTTCATCCGCGTTCATCGTCGCTTGGCCGACAGTTTGAGTTCTCTTGTGGACTTACATTATGATATAATTTTGATTGATTGTCCACCAAACTTTAATATTGTTACAAAAACGGCGATTGTAGCTAGTGATTATATACTTGTTCCAACGCGCCCCGATTATCTCAGCACGCTTGGAATAGATTACCTTATAAGAAATGTCGACGGGCTAGTACGAGACTATAATGAATATGCACAGGGGGGTGAAAAGAAATCGACTCCGATAAATCCAGCGACCATAGGTATTTTGTTTAATATGATTCAAATCCGATCAGGCGACCCGATTTCTGCTCAGCAGACGTACATTTCGCAGGTTCAGCGTCAAAGCAAATTGTATGTTTTTAAAAGTAATATCAGAAGCAATAACACAGTTTTCGCGAGTGCCGCCGAGGCCGGAGTACCTGTTGTGTTACAGGCGCATAATTCTGGCACGTATAAGGACGTTGTCGACGGGTTGGAGGCTGTTACAGCAGAGTTTAGCCGTCAGATTGGATTGTAAGAGGTTCGTATGCCAAATGACGTTGCGATGATCTCGGCGATACTTCGTAAACTCGCGTCAGCTCTTGATAGCGGCGACCATTCGATTATCACCAATATGCATGCGCTTGTTTTGCCTCAGCGTGAGCTAAAGCCGTCAAATGAGAGGTTATCGAAAGCGGAACTGAAAACGCGTATGGATGCGATAGAGCATGCCGACCCTGACGAACTTCACAATATGTTTTCCAAGTTTGAGAGTCGCGACGCTTTGGAAAGTCACATACTCAAGACATACCCAACGAAGGTGCACATCGTCGCGGTAGCCCGAAAATTACGAGTCCACACCACGAAATCGGATGACCTTGACGCTGTAGTGAATAAGGTCATTGACGCGACGCTTGGCTATCGACTCCGCCAACAAGCCATTCGCGGTGATACCGTTCCTTGAAAGCGCGCCAAAGCGCAGACGTGCGCTTTGTGCTTCCCTAGGAAGTGCCGACGGGGCCAACATTGAGCGGCAGTTCAAGGCGTCCCTCACGAAGCGCCTTTCGGACACTGGGGGTAATTTCGCCTGCTCTTTCAGTCGCGCATCTCTCGCAGATAGGGTGCGCCTGAACGTGATGCAGACCGCCTGATCGATAAGACGCCACAGCGATATGGCTTACTCCGACCAGATTACGAGGGAACATCGCCTTGCAAATGATGCAGGGGCAACTCTGTTCTCTCATAAAAATCAGTTGGCTATCGACCGCCTGCAACTTTCGCTCCTCATATTTTGATTGATCCTCTGCCGCTTCGGCCAAGGAAATAACTTCAATATCCCATAGGTCCGGCTTTTCGATTTTCCCTCCGGTCCTTGCTCGCTCTGCCATTGTCAAATCGAACAGTTTTTCCTTGTCAGTTTGTTTGCGGCGCTTGGTTTCACTCATGTAAGCCTCTCCTTGAATCTTCATAACGGTAATCGCCGCAAACGCGGGACAAGACGCGGCTTTAAAGGGGAATGCCCAATACACGCTCCGTTTGGACAAAGTAAGAACGCCCGGGTGTGGACCCAAATGTCGTATTGCAGAATTCAAAAAATTTCTGACAGGAAGTGTGACAGAAATCGGGCAGATTTGAGAGGCGTGGAGCGTAGCGAGCTGTGGTACGAATTAACGGGTTGGAGCGCCCTTGAAAAGGGCGGGGCGACACAGATATCGAGTAGTGCGGAAACAAAGCAGATTGCCCGGAGAGAGTCCGCATGCAACGCCGCCGCTAATAATGACGAAGTGAAATAAATGAACTACGCTAAATAGACCTCCATAGTCCCAGGGGGTAGCATATCTAATCAAAAGTCTACCGATATTTCGAGAGACATTAATCCAAAGTGCCGATTTTGCCTCGCAAACTAATTCTTAATTCCTATCTCTCGAAAGGGGCATCATACAGGCGAGTTGTGAGAGAGAGGCATGGCAGAAGAAATCTCGCCGCAATTCGACCGTTGTGCGAATGCTTGGGTTCGTTGCCGTGCCTCGAAGAAACCGTGTCAGCCGCCATCGCTGAGGCCGAAGCGCGGCGGTATCCGAATGGCGTCCCTATCGGCTATCCAAGGTCTCGACACTCGACCAGAGTACAACCTTACAGCGAGACGCCCTGACGCTCTCCCCTGTCATCCCGTGGCGAAGCCTCCTAGATAGGCAGCGCGCCAAGCCGGACTTTACATGCCCTCATTCAGCAATCTGTTCTTCGAAGCGGGCGTCGTCGCGCGCTCGCTCTCCGAATACATGCAGGGCGGCGCGATCCGGCTGGGCGTGACCGGGCTATCGCGCGCGGGCAAGACCGTGTTCGTCACCGCGCTGATCAACAACCTCCTGTCCGGCGCCCGGCTGCCCGTTCTCGCCGCCTCGGCCGAGGGGCGAATAGCGCGGGTGCATCTCGATCCGCAGCCCGACGACGCCGTGCCGCGTTTTCCTTACGAAGACCACCTCGCGTCGTTGGTTGGCCCCGATCGTCACTGGCCGCAGTCGACACGGCGCATTTCGCAACTGCGGCTTAAAATCGAGTTCGAGCGCGCGGCGCGCTGGGGCGCCGGGCCCGCGACGCTCAATCTCGACATTGTCGATTATCCCGGCGAATGGCTGCTCGATCTGCCGCTGCTGGAGAAGAGCTACGCGCGTTGGTCGAACGAGACGATTGCGGCGAGCCGTGCGCCCGCGCGCGCGTCTCTGTCAGGGGAATGGCTGGCGGATCTCGATTCGTTGAAACCTCAGGCGCCCGCCGACGAGGATCGCGCGCGCGCCGCCGCGGCGCTGTTTACGCAATATCTCACCCGCGCCCGCGCCGACATATTCGCGCTCTCGACCTTGCCGCCGGGGCGGTTTCTGATGCCCGGCGACCTCGAAGGCTCGCCCGCGCTCACCTTCGCCCCGCTCCCCGTCGAGGAGGGCGTCGAGCCGACGGCGGGTTCGCTCGCCGCGATGATGCAGCGTCGCTACGAGGCCTATAAGACGCATATCGTGCGGCCGTTCTTTCGCGATCATTTCAGCCGGCTCGACCGCCAGATCGTGCTGGTCGACGCGATGACCGCGCTGAACTCCGGCCCCGCCGCGTTGCGCGATCTCGAAAATGCGCTGTCCGAGGTGATGCGCGCATTTCGCGTCGGTCGTGCTTCGACGCTCGCCTCGATCTTTCGCCCGCGCGTCGACCGTATCCTGTTCGCGGCGACCAAGGCCGACCATCTGCATCATACAAGCCACGACCGGCTCGAAGCGATCCTGCGACTACTGACCGAGAAGGCGATTGCGCGCGCCGAGGGCGTGGGGGCCAAGATCGACGTGATCGCGCTCGCCGCCGTGCGCGCGACGCGTGAAGCCAGAATTCGCCACGCGGGCGACGATCTCGAAGCGATTATCGGGACGCCAGAGCGCGGCGAACGGCTAGATGGGCAGGAGTTCGACGGCGAAACAGAGGCTGCCGTGTTCCCCGGCGAACTTCCACTCGATCCGGCGCGGGTCTTTGAGGGCGACGCGCTGGCGTTGCCCGAGGCGGAGAACGACTGGCGCTTCCTGCGCTTTCGCCCCCCTGTGTTCGCGCGAGGCGCCCCGCCGCCGCAGATCAGGCTCGATCGCGCGCTTCAATTCCTGATTGGAGACCGTCTCGCATGAGCGATCCTCGCCGCCCACGCGCGTTCCGGCTCGACGACCAGCGGGTCGCGTTTGACGACAAGCCCGCGCCGTCCGCGCCTACCGCCATCGTGACGTTGCAGAGCGAGCCGATCCCGGCTTCCGCCCAGCCCGAGCCGATCGACGAAAACGAGATCAAAATCGAGAAGGCGCAGCGCTCCGGCATCGCGCGTGCTTGGCGCCCGAGCTTTGGGGCCCTGCTCTGGTCCGGTCTGGGCGGCCTCGTCTCGCTGACGCTCGGGCTCTGGTTCACGAACCTGATCGAGGCGCTGTTCGCCAAGGCGCAGGCGCTCGGCTGGATCGGCGCGGCGTTCGCCGCCGTCCTGCTCGCGGGCGTGATTGGCGTCGCGGCGCGGGAGATCGCGGCGTTGCTTCGCCAGAACCGCATTGCGGAACTGCATGCGAGCCTGGCCCGCGCACACGCTAGCGATGACCGCGATGCGGCGCGCGCGGGCGTCCTTCGTCTGGTCGAGCTCTATCAGACCCGGCCAGAAACCGCGCGCGCAAGGGCGGAAGTGCTCGACGCCGCCAAGCAGATCATCGACGGGCGCGATCTCATCGATATCGCCGAGCGCGCCTTGATGCGACCGCTGGACGCAAAAGCGCGGGCGGAAATTGGCGCCGCCGCCAAGCGCGTGTCGCTGGTGACTGCGCTGAGCCCGCGCGCGGTGCTCGACGTCGTGTTCGTCGCCGCGCAGATCATTCGCGTCTCGCGGCGCATCGCCGAAATTTACGGGGGAAGGCCGGGCCTGCTCGGTTTGGTTAAGCTTGCCCGATCGATCGGCGCGCATCTCGTCATCACCGGCGGCATGGCGGTCGGCGACACCGTGCTGCATGGCCTGGTCGGCCACGGGATCGCCGCCAAGATATCCTCGCGGATGGGCGAAGGCGTGCTGAACGGGCTGCTGACGGCGCGTGTGGGGCTATCGGCGCTGGCGGTTTGCCGACCGACGCCGTTCCACGTCATCAAGCAACCCGGCGTGTCCGACGTCGCCCCGTTTCTATTCGGCGGCGGAAAGGATGCTTGAGGCGCGGCGCGCCTGGAGTTCGCGCGCGCCCAGCACGAGCAGCGCCGCCAGTCCCGCCGCCGCGACATAGGCGGTGGGGCGCGGGAACATGTCAGGGTCGATGTTGCCGCCGAGCACTTCCCAGAAATCGTAATGTCGGCGGATGGCGTACCAAGTCGCCTCGGCGAGCGCCGTTAGGCCGGTTCCCACCACCAGCGAAGCGAACACGTTCGCCCAAAGAGGGAGGCGCCTGATTAGGAAGCGATAAAGCATCAGCATCAGAAAGAAACCGGTCATCGCCACGGGGTCGGAGACATCGGCTTTCGACTGCAGATAGTAGTGGAAAATCCCGAGCACAGCGGCGCCATAGATCAGCTTGTGCAGGCGATTCCATTTGACGCCGCCGAGACGGCGAATCATCGCGTCGGTCGAAGTGACGCTGAGAGCGGTGAGGCCCAGCAAAGCGACAAAGCCGATCGTCAGGTAGAACCGCAGCACGATCTCGGACGCGACATGCACGAGATCGAAGTGCTGATCGACGACGTAAAGGCAGAGATGCGCGAAGGCATAGGCGAACGCGGCGACGCCGACCATGCGCCGGATTGCGATCAACTTCGGCCATTGCGCGATTTTGCGGAGCGGCGTGATTAGCAGCGAGAGCAGGATCAGGCGCAACGCCCAATCGCCAGCGCGGTGGATCATCTCCGTCACGGGCTTAGGCTCGAGGGCGCCGGACATAGCCTGATAGGCGATCCAGAACGCGGGAACGAACAGCAGCGCGAAGACGATCGCCTTCACACGCGAAAAGCGTCCGTTGCGCTCGTTCCAGGGGGCTCTAACCTTGATCATAAAGTGCGCTCACGTCGGGGGTTCACCGTCCATTCGTCGAATGAAATCGAACGTTACACACTATTCGTTTTGCAAATCCGACGCCGGAAATCACGTTCCGGCGCCGTCATGGGTTTATAGCCGCCGCGTTGCGCTAGTGGTTCTCGTTCTGGTGGCCGCCACCACCGCCCCCGCCGCCCGGATGTCCGCCCCCGCCACCGCCCGGGTGCCCGCCACCGCCACCGCCCGGATGCCCGCCGCCGCCACCGCCCGGATGCCCGCCGCCGCCACCGCCGGGATGCCCGCCACCGCCACCGCCGGGATGCCCGCCACCGCCACCGCCCGGATGCCCGCCGCCGCCACCGCCCGGATGCCCGCCACCGCCCGGATGCCCGCCGCCGCCATGGAAGTGCTCGCCGCCGCCGCCATGCTCTTCACCATGGTAGTGATGATGATCATGGAAGCCGTTCCAGCCCTCACCGCCGCCATAGCCATAGCCTTCGTTATAGCCGTAACCGCACTGATAATAGCCGGAACCATGCCAACCGTCGTCGTACCAGCAGTAGTTCTGGCCGCCGTAAAGAAGGCCGCCAAGAACAGCGCCAGGAATGTCGAACGGCGTGAACTGCGCGAGTTGCACCTGCGAGGCGTGCGGCGTCGACACAATAACTCCGCCATCCGAGACGGCCGCCAGTGCGGCGTTGCCAACTGGCAGCGCGGAGCTGGCGAGCAGCGCGAATGTCAAAATGAATTTATTTACCATGGGCTACTCCTCTCTAGGGACGACTCCCAATTCGGTCATCCGCTGACGTTTTTCTCCTGCCCTATGTGAATAATGAATGAACCCAAGGAATTGTGGGTAATATTCACCACACCCTCGAACAGATCGTCGCGTGCTTCGGAGAGCGGCAACCTACCCATTAATTACGCGTCAAAGTATGATAGCCGTATGTGGCGAGTTGGAGGGTTCACTACCATGTTGAAGGCAATCACCATTGGTCTGGCGTTCTCCGCCATGGCTTCACTGCCGTTTGCATACACGGCTGACGCCGCTGTGGGCATGAGCGCAGGAGAAGCCGGGGGCGTCGCCCTGCCCGCGCAAGTGGAAAAAGCACAGTTTGTCCCGTTCTTTGGCGGCCACCGCTACTGCTTCTATGACGATGGTTGGCGCGGGCCGGGTTGGTATTGGTGTGGATATGCGTTTCGCA
>JAYTRP010000702.1:0-8664 GCA_043746145.1 Hyphomicrobiales bacterium
ATGGTATGCGCGACGCCATAGAGGCCGTGCGTGGTGACGACTACGATGTTGATGATGTTGCCGGGGCGCTTCGCGTCGCGCCAGTGACGCGCGGCCGCCTGCATCATGTGCCAGGAGCCGCTCAGATTGGTATTGATGACGGCGTTCCAACCTTTGACGGAAAAGTCGATCGCCGCCTGCGGAAACTGGCCCCCTGCGCTGTTGACAAGAAGATCGAGCCGGCCCTGCTCGGTCCAGACTTTGTCAAACAACGCCGCGACTAATTCCGGCTCTCTGACATCGACGACGCACCGAGACGCCGACAAACCCCGGCGGATCATAGCGTCGACAAGAGGATCGAGCTTCGCCTCACTGCGCCCAGCGACAACCACATGCGCGCCCAACCGCGCTAGCAACCAGGCTATTCCGCGCCCAATCCCGCCCGCGCCGCCCGACACGACCGCAACCTGCCCCGCATAAGCGTCAGCAGCATAGACCGTCGGCCGCAAAGCGAGCGTTTCGTCGTCGAGCCCGAAGGTCGGGCTCGCGTCAACCATGTTCGCGCAGATCCCCAAGCAATTCGCGGGCGATGATCATCTTGCGCACTTCGGTGGTGCCGGCGCCGATTTCCAGCAACTTGATCGAGCGATAGAGGCGGTTGATCTCCGACTCCCAGATATACCCAGAGCCGCCGTGGATCTGAACAGCCTTATCCAGCACCGTGTGGCACGAATCGGCTGCATACATGACCGCCGCAGCGGTCAACTTATGGATGTCGCCGCGACCGCCTTCGCCAATCTCCAACGAGCCCGCGGCGGCCAAAGTGCGGTAGGTGAACGTGCGCATCGTTTCGACGCTGACATACATGTCGGCGAGCATCGATTGAACCATCTGGAACGAGCCGATTGGTTTGCCAAACTGCTGACGCGTCTTGGCGTAATCGATTGACAGTTCGAGCGCGCGCTCAGCGATCCCAAGGCAAATCGGCGCAATCATCGCGCGTTCGAGATCGAGCCCGCTCATGACGATTCCGACGCCGCAGTTCTCCGCGCCGACGCGGTTTTCAACCGGCACGCGGCAATCTTCAAATACGAGTTCGCCGGTCTGACTTCCGCGATAACCCATCTTTTCCAGCTTCTGCGCGACGCGAAAGCCCGGAAAGCTCTTCTCGACAATAAAAGCGGAGATGCCGTGCGCGCCCTTTTGGCGATCGGTTTTTGCATAGACCAGCAACACGTCGGCGACCGGGCCATTGGTGATGTAGATCTTGCCCCCGTTCAGCACATAGCTATCGCCGTCCAGCCGCGCGGTCGTGCGCATGGAGCCGAGCGCGTCGGACCCGGCGCCGGGTTCCGTCAGGCCGAGCGCGCCAATCGTGCGTCCCGCGCAGAGGTCAGGCAAATATTTGCGGCGCTGAAATTCGTCGCCGTTGCGGTAGATGTTGTTCACGCACAGATTGTCATGCGCGACATAGGACAACGCCATCGCGTGGTTCCAGCGGCTGAAACCCTGAAGAACCAAGCCCGCCGCCATCAGATCGAGGCCCGCGCCGCCGTATTCCGGCGATACGGTGACGCCGAATAGGCCCTGCGCGCCAATCTTGGCGAAAGAATCTTCCGGCCACCATTCCTCGGCATCCATGCGCGGCGCCAAGGGAAAGAGCTCGTCGCGCGCGAAACCGTCCGCGGAATGGAGGATCATCTGCTGTTCGGAGTCGAGTTCATAGCTGGAGGATCGGCTATTGCCGATCGCGCTGCCGTCGCGAGAGTCCATGTCGTCCTCCCTTTTTCGCACGCTTCTTTGAGCGAGCGCTGCCGACCTTCAAGTCATCAGCTCTGCGACAAGCTTGCGGGTCATAATGAATGTCTTTCATCAGCGATTGCGAGTTTGTTGTCAATCCTCGATTTTACTGAGATCGCGCCGCCGGACGCTCGGCGGTCGGACATGCGGGGTCGCGTGCTCACAGCGGGTGCTCGCAAACAGCAGGGGTTGACAGAATTGCTGAATTGAAATCATTTGTGCACGGCGCCGGCCGAGATCGGTTAGGCCAGGTCGAGACGAACCTGGACCAGAGGAGGAGACGAGGGCGTGGTTGATCCCGTGCAGGCCACACGCCAAGGCGCCGTTTTCACGCTGACGATTAACCGGCCCGAGCGTCGCAACGCGCTTAATGAGGCCGTAGCTAAAGGCATCATTGCGGGCCTTGATCAGGCGGAGGCGGACCGGGGCGTTCGCGCCGTCGTGCTGACGGGTTCGGGTGACGACGCGTTCTGTGCCGGCGGCGACATGAAGCCTGCCGCAGACGGAACGCCGTTCACTATCGACGTCGCCAATCCCCGCCATTACGTGGCCGACCTGCTTCGCCGCATGGATAGTTGCCGCCTTCCCTTGATCGCCAGGGTCAATGGGCACGCGCTCGCGGGAGGGTTTGGCCTTGTCTGCGCCTGCGACCTCGTCGTCGCTCGGGAGGATGCCAAGCTCGGCGTGCCGGAGGTGCGCGTGGGTCTGTTTCCAATGATGATCCTGCCTTATCTGCTACGTGTGGCGCCCTATCGGACGATGATGGAGATGTGCCTGACCGGCGATCCGATCACGGCGACCGAGGCGCAGCGGCTCGGTATCATCAACTTAGCCGTGCCCGCGGCCGAACTCGACGCCGCACTGGCGCGCCTGCTCGAGCGAGTCACCACAAAGTCGCCGAGCGGCGTGCGCCTGGGCAAACAGGCGCTTACGAAAATTCGCGAGATGAGCGTCGACAGCGCGCTCGAATATGCGCAGTTCATGCTCGCCAACATGTCACGAACCGAGGATGCGCGTGAGGGCTTCGCCGCCTTCAACCAACGCCGCCCGCCGACGTTTACCGGGAACTGAAATGGTTGGACACTGACATGGTGAAGCCGATTCGAATCGGCTGCGGCGCGGGCTTCTGGGGCGACAGCGCTGAAGGGCCAGTGGAACTCGTTCGGCGTGGCGAGCTCGACTATCTCGTGCTCGACTATCTCGCTGAAGTGACGATGTCGATCCTCGCGCGCATCAAGGCGAAAAACGGCGCGCTCGGCTACGCCACGGATTTCGTCGATCTCGTCATGAAGCCGCTTGTGCGCGAGATTGCGCAAAGAGGGATCAAGGTCGTCACCAACGCAGGCGGCCTGAATGCGAACGCGTGCCGGGTCGCGCTCGAAACGGTCTGCCGCGAGGCCGGGGTCGAGTTGAAGATCGCCGTGGTTGAAGGCGACGATCTCAGCGCGCGAGCCGACGAGTTCCGGCAGCGTGAAGTTCGCGAAATGTTCAGCGGCGCGGCGTTCCCCGATCGGGTGTCGAGCGTCAACGCCTATCTCGGCGCGATGCCAATCGCCGCGGCGCTCGACCGCGGCGCCGATATCGTAATCACAGGGCGCTGCGTGGATTCAGCGCTTGCGCTCGGGCCGTTAATTCACGCCTTCGGTTGGAGTGCGCAAGACTACGACAAGCTTTCGGGCGGCTGCCTCGCCGGCCACGTCATCGAGTGCGGCGTTCAAGTGACAGGCGGCTTGTTCACGGATTGGCGCCAGACGGTCGACAGTTGGAGCGACATGGGTTTTCCCATCGCCGAATGCGAGCAGGACGGAGCCTTCGTCCTGACCAAGCCTCAGGGAACCGGAGGGCTCGTCAATCCAGCGACGGTCGCCGAGCAAATCGTCTATGAAGTTGGCGATCCTGCGGCGTATATGCTGCCCGATGTTTGCTGCGACTGGTCGCAGGTACGCCTTGTCGAGGTCGGTGAAAACCGCGTGCGCGTCGCTGGCGCGCGAGGCCGCCCGCCTAGCGCTACCTACAAAGTGTCCGCGACCTATTCTGAGGGATACCGCGCCGCGACGACCATGATGGTGGTCGGGCGCGAGGCGGTCAACAAAGCGAGCGCGGTCGGGAATGCGGTGCTCGCACGAGCGCGGCGGCTGATCGAGCAAGCTGGCTTTGCCGACTTCACCGAGACGTCGGTTGAAATCCTCGGGGCGGAGACCAGTTACGGCTCGTCGTCTCGCGCCAGATCCGCGCGCGAAGTCCTGCTCAAGATCGCCGTCCGGCACCCCTCCTCCGAGGCGCTGAAACTGTTTGCGCGCGAAATATTCCCCGCGGCGACTTCGATGGCGCAGGGTCTGACCGGGTTCGCCGGAGGCCGGCCCGAGCCGCAGCCCGTCGTGCGTCTGTTCTCATTCCTGATCGACAAATCCAAGGTTCCCGCTAGCCTGCGATATGACGGGGAAAGCGTCGATGTTCCCGCCGCCAAGGTTGAGGCGCGAACCAACCAGCACGCGTCGCGAACGCCGCCCACAGAGCCATTGCGCGGGCCGCTGGTTCACGTACCGCTGATCGCGGTCGCGCATGGCCGCAGTGGCGACAAAGGCGACACCGCCAACATCGGCGTGCTCGCACGGCGGCCCGAATTTCTCCTCGCCCTGCGCGAGGGTCTGACCGCGGATGCCGTGCGTGCGTATTTTTCGCACTATGTCAAAGGACGCGTCGAACGATTCGATTGGCCGGGCCTCGACGGCTTCAACTTTATCTTGCATGGCGCGCTTGGCGGGGGCGGCGTCGCCTCGCTTCGCCACGATCCGCAAGGCAAGGCGCTCGCACAGGCGTTGATGGATTTTCCGCTTACCGTGCCCGCGGCGTGGTTGGAACTCGGAGGACCGCTCGAGGGATGGACAGAAATTCTGACAATGCCATCGCCAACGGACGCCTCCTCATGAACGCCCGCCCCGCAATCCCGTTTCGCAAAGTGCTGATCGCCAACCGGGGCGAGATCGTTTGCCGCATTCAGCGCACTTTGCGCACGCTCGGAATCGCCTCCGTCGCGATCCATTATGCGGTCGAAGCGCACGCGCGCCATGTCCGAGAGGCGGATGAGGCGATTGAAGTTTTCGGCGAAACGCCGGTTGCCGCGCATCTAGACGCTGTCCAAATCATCGAGGCCGCACTCAGCGTCGGCGCGGACGCCATTCATCCCGGCTACGGCTTTCTCTCCGAGAACGCGCGCTTCGCCGCCGCGGTTCGCGCCGCAGGGATCACATTTATTGGTCCGGACGCCGAGACGATCGATCTGATGGGCGACAAGATTTCCGCGCGCAATTTCGCCCGCGCGCAGGGCGTGCCGGTGGCGCCGTCGGTCACGCCAACCAGCGACTTCGACGCATTTCGCGCTTCCGCGGAGGCGATTGGCTTTCCCTTGCTGATCAAGGCCGCGGCGGGAGGCGGCGGCAAGGGCATGAGCATCGTACGCTCCGGCAGTGAACTCGGCCAAGCCGCCCGCACCGCCGCCAGCGAGGCGCAACGCTATTTCGGCGACGGCCGAATCTACGCTGAAACGTATGTAGATACGCCGCGTCATATTGAAGTGCAGGTAGTTGGCGACGGCGAGGGCCGCGCGATCCATTTGTTGGAGCGCGAATGTTCGGTGCAGCGGCGCTTCCAAAAGATAATCGAGGAGGCGCCGGCGGCGACGCTCTCGCCCAGATTGCGCGAAGAGATTTGTTCGTCGGCGGTCCGTCTCACCGCGGCGGCGCGTTATCGCAACGTCGGCACGGTGGAGTTCATCCTCGGCGCCGACGGGCGTTTTTTCTTTCTCGAGATGAACACGCGCCTGCAAGTCGAACATCCCGTCACGGAGATGATCACCGGGCTCGACCTCGTGCGCGTCCAACTCGAAATCGCTGCGGGTCTCGGATTGCCTGTCGACCAGGATCAGGTTGTCGCCCAGGGCTGCGCCATCGAGTGCCGGATTTGCGCCGAGGACCCCGAGCGTGACTTTCTACCGGAAACCGGGGCGGTGCGCTTTCTCGATGCGCCGGTCGCGCCGTTCATTCGGTTCGAGAACGCGCTCGATGTAGGGCAAAAAATCACAGCCGATTTCGATCCCATGCTGGCAAAACTAGTCGTGCATGGCGCCGATCGCGACGAGGCGATCAACCGATCGATCGCCGCGCTCAACGCGCTCTCGCTGATCGGCGTGCGCACCAATATCGATTATCTCGCGCGCACGCTGGCGCATCCCGCCTTTCGGGCTGGCGACCTGCACACCGGCTTTGTCAAACAACACGCGTCGGCGCTCGCGGCGCCGGCGCTCGATGCGCCCACGCGAGACGCAGCGCTGATCGCGGCGGCGCTCGGCTTTCGCGAGTTCCGCGACATCGCCTTTGACACGCCAGAACCGCACGCGAGCATTGGCGGTTGGAGAAACTGATGGGATTTGTGATCACCCTCGATGGCGCGCGGCATGAGGTGGAGATCGTGGGCCGTCGCCCTCATCTCACCCTTCGCGTGGAGGGTCGCACCTATGAGGTCAGTTCGACCGGCGACGGTCAGGACGGTCGGCAAACCGTCGTCATCTCGGGGAAACAGATCCGCTTTACGCGCGTCCACGCGGGCGATCTGCAGCTTTTGCGCATGGGGGGCCGGACCTTCGAAACCTCGCTGGTTGATCCACGCGCCGACGCCGAAGGCGCGGCCGGCGGACACGACCACATTCGCGCGCCGATGCCGGGCAGCGTCATACAAATCCACCGGCATCCCGGCGATCAAATCATGCGCGGCGAGACGATCGTAACGATTGAGAGCATGAAATTGCAGATGGCGCTGCTAGCGCCGCGCGACGGACGCCTCACCATTTTGACATATGCTGTCGGTGAAACCTTCGACAAGGATGCGATCGTCGCCGAACTCGAGCCGGTTCAGGACTGAACGATGCGCAGACTCACCTCGATGATCAGTGTTTCAAGCGCGCAGTTTCGCGCAAACGAAGCGCATAATCGCGGACTGGCTGAGGCCTTCCGCGAGAAGCAGGAGACCGCCCGGCATTGGCGTCCCCAGCGCGATCTCGACCGCCTCGCGAAGCAAGGCAAGATGCGGCCACGCGAGCGCATCGAGAAACTGCTGGACCCAGGCACGCCGTTTCTCGAACTGTCCTCGCTCGCCGCCAACATGGCCTATGACGGCGAGTCGCCGTCCGCGAGCACGATTGTCGGCATCGGCGTCGTTGCGGGGCGGGAGGTGATGATTCGCGCCGACGATCCGACAATCAAAGGCGGCGCCTGGTATCCGCTCTCCGCCAAGAAGATCGTGCGAGCGCTCGACATCGCAATCGAGAACCGGCTCCCTGTAATTCATCTCTGCGATTCCGCCGGCGGCTTTCTGCAGTTGCAATCGGAAGTGTTTCCCGACCGCTACATGGCGGGTCGCATTTTCCGCAATCAATCGATCCTGTCGAAGATGCGCGTCAAACAGCTCGCGTTGGTGTTTGGCCATTGCACGGCGGGCGGCGCCTACATCCCTGCGCTTTCCGACTACAACGTGATCGTGCGCGGCACGGGGGCGGTGTTCCTGGGCGGCCCGCCGTTGGTGCGCGCGGCGACCGGCGAAGAAGTCAGCGTGGAGGAACTCGGCGGCGCCGACATGCACACCAGTGTCTCCGGCGTATGCGACTATCCCGCCGCCAGCGAGGACGAGGCCATCCACATCGGGCGTGAAATCGTCGCGCAATGGGACCGTCCGCGTAAATGGGAATGCCAGCGCGACGCTGTCGAGGCGCCCGCCTACGATCCCCAGGAAATATACGGAATCTTGCCCGACGACATCAAAAAGCAGTTCGACATGCGCGAGATCATTGCTCGCATTGTCGACGGCAGCCGGTTCCACGAATACCAGCCCAATTATGGGTCGACGCTGATCTGCGGCTACGCAAACGTCTGGGGTTTCAAGGTCGGCATTCTCGCCAATAACGGCGTGCTGTTCAACGATTCCTCACTCAAGGGCAGCCATTTCATCGAGCTCTGCAACCAGAACAACACGCCACTGGTGTTTTTGCAGAACATTACGGGCTATATGGTGGGGCGCGAGTACGAACGGCGCGGAATTACCAAAGATGGCGCCAAAATGATCATGGCCCAGAGTTGCTCCAATGTTCCGAAATTCACGGTGATGTGCAACGGCTCGTTCGGGGCCGGCAATTACGGCATGTGCGGGCGCGCGTTCGATGCACGGCTGCTGTTCGCCTGGCCCAACCACCAAATCGGCGTCATGGGCGGCGATCAGGCCGCCAACACGCTGGCGGAGGTCAAACTCAACCAGATGAAGCGTAACGGCGTCGCGATTGACCAAGCCGAACTAGACCGCGTTTGGGAGGACACCCGCAAGGCCTATCAGGAGCAACTCTCGGCCTATTACTCGACCTCGGAGCTTTGGGACGACGGCATCATCGATCCGGTCGACACGCGCAATGCGCTCGGGATTGCAATATCGGCTTCGCTCAACGCGCCACTGGGCGAGCCCGGCTACGGCGTCTTCAGGTTCTGACCATGGCAGATCCCATCCGCCTGTACCTCGATTTCGCCTCGCCCTACGCCTATTTCGCGATCGACGCCGCCGACCGGCTCGCCCGCGCGCATGGCCGGACCATTGAATGGCGCCCGATCCTGGTTTGGGCGATCCTGAAGGCGCAGGGCATGGCATCGCCGATGGAGGCGCCCGCAAGGCGCGATTATCTGCTCGCCGACATGACGCGCTCGGCCGCGTTCCACAACCTGCCCTACAGCCCGCCGACAAAATTCCCACTCTCGTCGCATCGCGCCACACGGCTCTACTACGCGATCAACGAGCGCGACCCCGGGCAAGCGCGCGCATTTGGTCGTGAGCTGTTCAGCGCCTATTTCG
>JAYTRP010000703.1:0-2772 GCA_043746145.1 Hyphomicrobiales bacterium
CCGACGAAGGTGCCACGCGCGCCAAGCAGAGGCGAAATCGCCTCGATCGCCGCGCATAACAGCCAAAGCACGCCTCCCCACGATGCGGCCAGCCAAAGGCCCACCGCCGCCAACAGGTCAACCGCTGCAAAGAAAACGATCGTGCTCTGCAGCGCCCGCGGCAACATGACAAAATCGCCGAATTTCGGATTGAGGCCGAGCACGACCGCCCAGTTGAACAGCCCTTTGGCGACCCACACCCAGGCGAGCGTGCGCATGAACCAGGTTAGCATGGTCGGGTAGCTCGGCAGCGCGCCGAGCAGGCCGCCTTCGCCTGCGTGCGGACGCGGGGCCATATCAATGATCCGAGTCGCGCCGTCGCGAGTTTGGCGCATGTCGTATCTCAAGCGCCGCTACCCCTAAAAACGAGATCGTCCGCGCCGAGCGGCGCAAAATACCGATCGATGTCCGTCGGATCGACCGCCTCGTCAGGCGCGGGGCGCCAGCGCGGTCGGTTGTCCTTGTCGACGATCAACGCGCGCACGCCCTCGTAGAAATCATGGCCGCGGCAGATCCGCGAGACTATGCGGTATTCGATCGTCATCGCCTCCTCGAACGTTGCGTGTTTGCCAAGCTGCATCTGACGCAGCGCTATCGCCTGACTGGTCGGCGACTTCGTCGCAAACGCCGCAAGCGCCGGCTTTGCAAAGTCGGCGCCCGCCAAAGCGGCCTTTTCGAGCCTGGCCCGGATCACAGCAGCGTCAAAACCAGCAAAGGCGCTATCGATCGCGGACGCGTCGACCATTATCGGCGAGATCGGCGGCGTAACCGAATGCGCGGTCAAAATTGCATCGATGGCGCCCTCCCCTTCGAGCGCGCGCGTTAATCCATCCAGTCGGTCGCTAGCCGTAAAACTCGTGGCGAGCCCCATCGCCGCCATATCGGCGCCGTTTGCGCGCAATCCCGTGATGGCGAGATAGACGCCGATGTGGTGAGGCGCCCGCGGCATAAGATACGTCGCACCGACATCGGGGAAAAAACCGATGCCGACTTCCGGCATCGCAAACACGGTCCGCTCCGTCGCCACGCGATGCGACCCGTGCAGGGAAAGCCCTACCCCGCCGCCCATCACAATGCCGTCGATCAGCGCAACATAGGGTTTCGGATAGCGTTTGATGCGGCGGTTGAGGATGTATTCCTCGCGCCAGAACGTCAATTGCCCCGCGTGATCGCCTGCCCGGCCTTGCTCGTAAAGTTCGCGGATGTCGCCACCGGCACAAAAGGCCTTACCGCCTTCGCCAACGATCACAACGCGCTCAACGCCAGGATCGCGTTCAAACTCATCAAGAGCAGAGGCGATCACGCGCACCATCCCGAGCGTCAGCGCATTTAGCGCACGAGGCCGGCTCAAAATGATGAAGCCCGCGCAACCGCGTCGTTCAATGCGAACTTCGGGAGCGGTCGGCTCTGATGTCATCAAGCGACTGTGGAGAGGATCGCGTCGATCGCCGCGAACACGTGTACAATATCAGCCATACCGTCGACGCCATGCAGCAGGCCCTTCTCGCCATAATAGGGCGTCACGGCTGCAGTATCGCGGAAATATGCGGCTAGGCGGGTCTGGAATACCTCGGGATCATCGTCCTTGCGTACTTGCTGTCCTGCCGAGCGCGCCTGTTCGGCGCGTTTCAGGATGCGCGCAATCAGCTTCGCCGCATCGACTTTGAGTTCGATGGCCGCGTCGAGTTTCATGCTCTTCTGCGCCAACATCATGTCTAGCGCCTCGGCCTGCGCCACCGTGCGTGGGAAGCCGTCGAGAATGAACCCTGCGTGCGCGTCCGCCTCGCTGATACGATCCCGAATGATACCGACGACGATATTGTCGGAGACCAGGGCGCCCGAGTCCATCACGGCTTTCGCCTGCAGCCCGATCGCCGTCTTCGCGCTTACAGCGGCGCGTAACATATCGCCTGTGGAGAGTTGAGGTATTCCGTACTTCTCGGTGAGCCGCGTAGCCTGGGTGCCTTTACCGGCCCCCGGCGGCCCGAGCAGTATGAACCTCATCTCTTCCTCCCCCTCAGCTTCGCCTTACGAATCAAACCTTCGTATTGGTGCGCCTGCAAGTGTCCTGTAATTTGCGCCACTGTGTCCATAGTCACATTGACGACGATCAGAAGCGACGTGCCGCCGAAATAGAAGGGAAGGGACGCATAGGAGATCAAAAGCTCCGGCAGCAAGCATATTATCGATAGATAGAGCGCGCCCAGCACCGTGATGCGAGTTAGTATTTGGTCTATGTATTGCGCAGTACGCTCGCCAGGCCGCACACCAGGCACAAACCCGCCGTGCTTCTTTAGGTTGTCGGCGGTGTCATTGGGGTTGAAGACAGTCGCCGTATAGAAGAACGCGAAAAATACGATCAGGCCAATGTATAGAATGATGTAGAGCGGGCTGCCTCGCCCGAGTAGGGTCGAAATAGTAGACAATATGCCCGAACTCGCAGAGCCCTGCGCGAAATTGGCGGCAGTCGTCGGAAGCAGCAACAGCGAAGATGCGAAGATCGGCGGAATGACGCCAGCCGTATTCAATTTGAGCGGCAAAAATGAACTCTGCCCCTCATACATCTTGTTGCCAACCTGCCGTCGCGGATAGGTGATCGGCACTCTTCTTTGCGCGCGCTCCATAAAGACGATGAAAGCGACGACGCCGACCACCATAACCATCACGGCGAGCACGAGGCCGGTCGAGATCGAGCCCTGCCGGCCAAGTTCGAACAATTGCACGATCGCCTGC
>JAYTRP010000704.1:0-2761 GCA_043746145.1 Hyphomicrobiales bacterium
TTGTCTTGCCCGATCCGGACGCCCTCGGGATGGTCGCCATACGCGCCAAAGGGCGATGTGCCCCCGGTGCCGATCCACTTTGAGCCGCCTTGATGGCGCCCCTTCTGTTCGGCGAGCCGCTGGCGCAAAGTCTCCATCAGCTTGTCGAAGCCGAGCTTCTCCATCTCCGCGCGCTCTTCGGGCGAGAGATATTTCTCGACCAGCTTGCGCAGCCATTCCTCGGGAATCGCCGCTTCCCCCACCGCCTGCGACACCGAGAGTACGCCCTTGAACACCGAGGCGAACGTCACATCGAACGCGTCGAGATGGCGCTCATCCTTGACTAGCAGCGCGCGGGACAGGCGATAGAAATCCTCGATCGACTTGTCGGGTACGTCGAGTTCGAGCGCGCGAATAAGATCGAGAAACTCGCGCGGCGTGACCGGCACGCGCGCCTTGCGCAATTCAGCGAAGAAGTCGAGAAACATAATCCATCGTAGCGCGAGAGGGCGGCGTTGAGCAATCACCCGCTCTGTCGCGCCCTCGCTTTGCTCGCTATGGTCGTGTGATGCGCCTCGAACGAGAAGCCCTCACCCTGCCGCGGGCGATCGCGCCGCACCAGGAGATATTCGCGATCGGCGATATCCATGGTCGCGCCGATCTGCTCGAAGCGTTGCTTGATGCGGCTCGTCGAGAGCCGCGCGTCGCCGCTCACCGGCGGATCGTGTTTCTCGGCGACTTGATCGATCGGGGGCCGGAAAGCCTGCGCAGCCTGTCGTTAGCGAGCCGGGCGGCCGAACTCAGCGGCTCCGACGATGCGATCAGCCTGATGGGCAATCACGAGACGCTGATGCGCATGGCGCTTAGTTCCTCTATCGCCACCCGGGACGCAATCGACGCATTGATGACTTGGGAGGCCAATGGCGGCGATGCGGTGATCGCCGAATTGCTCCACGGTCGCTACGAATCGTCGCACCTGGCCCGGCTCCGCCTCGCGTTGCGCGACGCCTTGCCTGACTATGTCGCGCGCTGGCTAGAGAGCCTTGTCCCGCATGTGCGCTCCGGGGGCGTGCTGTTCGTCCACGCCGGGATCAACCCGCGCTTTCCGCTGGAAGATTTTCTCGCGATCCCGTGGGACCTCCCGCTCGCCGTGCTCGATGAGCGCGCCCATTGGGCCTGGGTCCGCCGGCCCTTTCTAGAGCATCTGCCGGGCGCGCAGGGCTGGCAGGGCTATTTCGTCGTGCACGGCCATACGCCTAGGGACAAGAGCTACACGTTGTCACATGCAGAGCAGGTGCAACGATATCGCCTGAACCTGGACGGCGGCTCGGCGATGACGGGAGCCGCCAAGATGGCGATCCTGCGCGGCGACTTCGCCGAGGTGGTGACGGCGCGGGCGTAGGGTCGCCTTAGACTTGACGCGCACGCCTTTGACCGCAGCGGCGCTGGCGGAGCGTCCCGACCGATTCGCTTCGATAACGCGCGTTTTCAGAGCCGTAGGCGCCTTTTTCTGCAATTCCTTCAGCGGAAGGCATTCAGTCGATTAATACACAAAGATATCGTACAAATGGAAGTCTGTCTGCAGCGCCAGTTTCACACGTTGGCCTGGCGTCCTGTGACTACGCGCCCAAGCACGCCATCTCGAAGATAATAATGGTGAAATAGCGCAGCCGCGGCGTGAAAACCCGCCAATCCCAACAGGATATTCGCGGCAAGGCCGTGCCACTGAGTCATCGGTCTGCGCAGAGCTTTATCGCCGAGCTGCGGCAGGCTTACCAAGTCGAACAGGTTGTAACCCCGGACGAACGCGTTGGTGATTCCGAGCGCCACGACAGCCAACAACAAGAGATAGAGACCGTAATGCGTCGCTTTTGCTAGCACATGGACAGCGCCCAAATCAGCGGCGGGTAAGCGACGTCCTCCAGAGCTCCGCCAGATGATGCGCCAAGCGATCACAATGGCGAGTGCGAAGCCAAGCACGACATGGATCGACCAGTAATCCGTATTGACGGGTCCATCGGGGATCCAGTCCGCCGTTTGACCGATGATCCATAAAACGACGACCAGTGTCGCCGTCGTCCAATGCAGAGCGATCGTGGTTCGATCGTAGGCTAATCGGCTCGCCACGTATCAGAATCCTCAAATTTGAAATTTCGCCCGCTAAATCAGCTTTATTCGAGCGGCAGGCGATTACTGTAGCGGAACGCGCAAGAGACTCGCCGGATTTCGACGCGCGCCCGCGCCTCAACCCGCGTTGCCTATCAAAATGCCGGTAGCCAGCACAAGGCCGCCGCCGAGCATGACCTTGGCCGCTGCGGAGATTGGCGGGGTGTTCATGAAGCGCCATTGAATGAAAACAATAGCGAGCAACTCGAAGATGACCACGATCCCGGCGACGATCGTGGCCGTATAGAACCCGGGGATCAGATAGGGCAACGTATGGCCAATTCCGCCCGCGATCGTCATCAGCCCGCAGACAAGGCCACGCAAGTACGGTGTGCCGCGACCTGAAATCTTGCCGTCGTCAGCCAGCGCTTCCGCAAATCCCATCGATATGCCTGCCCCAAGCGAGGCGGCCAGGCCGACCAGGAACGCATTCCAGGAATTATGCGTGGCGAAGGCCGCGGCGAAGACGGGAGCAAGCGTCGATACCGAACCATCCATCAGACCAACCAAGCCCGGCTGAATGATCTGCAGCACGAAGCGTCGTCCGGCGTCGTCATCCTCTTTGCCAAGATTTTCGGACGTTAGTCGTTCACCCTCGATATCGGCTGCACGATAC